>NZ_JBHMAU010000027.1:0-24687 GCF_042429315.1 Brevibacterium otitidis
CAGGCGTGAACCCGTCTGGAACCCTCAGGAGCATCCGGATCAGTGGCGGGCGATCTGGCAGTACCGGCGCAAACGAGCCCTGCGAGATGCCCGGACCCTGAACCTGCAACGCGGCCGCGCGATCGCGATCATCGATGGGGATAAGCCAGCGAAGAAGGCCCGGTTCGTGAAAGTCGCTGACGAGGAGAAAGCCTTCGATGAGAAGGCCTATGAGCAGGCGATGAAGCTCACCGGCTGGAAAGGCTACGTCACCAACATCGAGGCCGCCATCATGCCCGCAAGCGAGGTCATTGCCAGCTACCACGANCCGGCAACATCAACGGACACGACATCACCTTCACCCCAGAAATCCCAGCCGAGACCACCACAATCCTCGACGCCCTCAGACACCACCGACCGAACCAGCGCAAGGGTAACTAAACCTGTGCAACTCAGGAGGGTTTCGAGGTTCTGGAGCTGTGCCCTGAAGTTGACTGAAATCATGGAATCGCTGGGGTAAGTTTCGTGTGCTTCTTGAAACTCTATTAGCGTAGAAACCGTGGAACGGGCCATGTGTGAGCAGTTGACGAAGGCTGCTGTAATTCGATCTAGATCAGTCGCTGAGGTGCGAGCGTCTGCGGCGATTGGGTGCTCGACCAATGCGTTCGCGGCAAAGAATAATTCTGCGGTTCGAAATAGTTTTTCGCAGTATGCTGCTGAGGTAGTGATGTAGTTTCCGTAATGGGTATTCATGGTGTGAGTTGCGTAGTGAAGTTCACTCACTCTGGTTTGGCGGTGACTCGCGAGTGTTTATTAGTTGCAAGGTGTTGCGATGGTTTTTTGGGGAGTATGTTGGAGTGTTTAACAATTCCTAAAAAGTCTAGCGCTAGGCCACTGATAGGAGCCTAGCGCTAGACGGTTCGATCAAACAAGAGTAGGCGGCGGGTTGATACCACCACGGAGCTTAGCTGTCATGGTGTTCTCACCTCCTTCTTTCGCGATCAAAGCGAGTGTACCAGATCACTTTTCGCTATAACCGGGCTCTTCCCAGTTCAGGGTGTCGGTCCTTGCTGGGGTTGTCACCGGGTGCGGCTGCAAGGGCGTTGCGCCGGCAGACCCTGAGCCCCTGATCCGGCAGGCATTTAGCCGCATATGAGGAGTCGTGGTGCTCCGCGCTCTGCAGGGTATGCGGCATTGGGGCCTGCGCCTAGGATCGCTGCATGGACACCGTCTTCGATCCCGCACCCCATGCCGCGCTCGCCCGGCTCACCACCGAGCAGACCGCCCGGCTGGCCGCACTCGATCCGGCCTGGGCGCCCCTGGGGGTCCCGCAGCTTGAGCCCGGGGACGCTGTCGTCGGGACCGATCCGGCTGCTGCCGTGCCCGAATCGTCGGCCGCTCTGGCCGTCGTGCGCACCCATGTCTCCGGGCTCGACACCCCGGCTGCGGTATGGGGCACCCGGGTGGCGCACACGATCCAACTGCGTGTCGGCACCGAAGCCGATGCCGCTGGGATCGCCGCGGTGCTCGCCGCTGCCGTCGCCGAGGCGCGGACCCGGGATGCTGAGACGGCCCGTGGTCCCGGCAGCAGGTTCGGCGACGGGGAGACGATCGCTGAGCAGGATCGGTCGATCCGCGTCTCGATTCCCGCGCGCGAGGCGGTCATCGCCCAGGCGCTGGCAGCCACCGGCTTCCGCCTCGACTCAGTAGACGGACTGCGGGCCCTCGACCGCGACGCACCCGAGGTGCCGGCCGGGGATCTGCCGTTCACTGCGCCGGAGGAGGCTGATGAGGACGCGCTGACAGCCGGGATGATGAAGCTGCAGGCCTTCGATGCCGCGTTCATGTCCAACCTCATGCGCGAGAACACCGAGGCGGCCATGCGCCAGTATGCGCGCGAGGCGATCGCAGCCGGCCCCGGCTGGTCGGCGATCGTGCGCGGCCGAAAGCCGGGCACCATCGACGCCTACCTCACCATCACCCCTCCCGAGGAGTCCGCCTGGGCGGCCGCCGGCCTCACCGTGGGTACAAGCGCCTATGTCGGCTTCGCCTGGACCGAGCCGCACCTGCGCGGCACCGGACTGGCCAGCCGGATGCTCGCCGCCGGAGAGGCCCACGCGCGGGCACAGGGCGTCGACGCGCTGCTCATCGGCTACGCGGCACAGAATCCGCTCTCCGGCCCCTTGTGGATCCGGCGCGGCTACCGGCCGGTCCGCGCGCACTGGCTGCTGCGCCCATAGCGGCCACCTGGGCTGCCACCGGGATTCCTCTCCTGGGTGCAGAGGTCAGCGTTTCTCGGCGGCGTCCCCGCGGTGACGCTTCCGGGCCGTGGACGCGGCCGGCGCCGGTGCACAGGGTGCGATCGTCACATGCGTGATCTCGTCCTGGCCCCAGGTGCGGAAGTGGCGGGTGCGCCGGCCGGGCACGATCGGATCGTGCAGCGCTCCGGCCATCCGGCCGGTGAAGTCGAGCCGGCCCTGCGCATCGGCGCGCAGCGTCGAGACTGACTCCGACAGCGGCGAAGAGATCCGCAGTTCATACTTCTGACCCGGGTGGTACAGCGCAGGAGTGCGGATGCGGAACGTGCCCGCCCCGTTGAGGGTGAACCCGGCAGTCGTCACCTGCCCGAATGTCACCAGCTGCGAGCGCCTGCGCGAGATCGAGACCTCCCAGCCGTGCACGGAGAACACCGGCAGACCGGTGATGAAGGTGAATGATGCGCCATCGGAGACCTGACGACCACCTCGGGAACGGCGGCCGGCGGCAGCCTGGGCGGCCAGCCGCTGCGGCAGGCCGGTGATCCACTCGCCGAGTTCGCGCTGCCAGGCGAACCAGTTGTGCAGGCCGGTGGCGCGCGGCTTCCACGTGTGCGGGATGCCCAGCTCGCTCAGCCGCTGGTGGAAGGACTTGCCGTGGTGGCTGACGCTGGCCTCCAGCACGTCGACGTGCTCCTCGGCCTCCTCGGGGTCGGGGTCGCCGGAGCCGGCGGTGAACCACAGATCGGTGGCGGCGAGGTTCTCCGCCAGGTGCAGCGGGGAGTTGGCCAGCCATTCGGCCTTGTCACGGCGCGGATCGCCGAACAGCGAACGCGGTTCGCCGCCCTCGCGCAGGGAGATGATGTCCATGAGCGGCACGGCGGCAAGCGGGTCGAGCGGGGAGGAGAATGCGGCGGCTGCACAGTAGCGGTCGGGATGCCAGGCGGCGTACTTCATCGCCGCGTACCCGCCCATCGACAGGCCGGCCAGAATCTGGCCGTCGCGTTCGGCGTTGACGGAGTAGCGGCCGGTGACGAAGTCGACGAGCTCGCCGGTGTGGAACTTCGGCCAGTCGAGCAGCGTGTCGCCGAAGGCGTGCGTGGAGTAGCTCGCCGCCCCGGCATCGGGCATGACGACGAGATACGGGCTGTCGGCGGTGATCCGCTCGGCGGCACCCAGGTCGGTCCAGGAGCGGAAGTCATCGCCGGAGCCGTGGAAGAGGTAGATCACGTCGGCGACCTCGCTCGGGGTGCCCGGCAGCAGCACCCGCAGCCCGACGGTGCGTGACAGGGCGGGGGAGTAGACGAAGAACTCGCGCAGCCGGCGGGAGAGTTTGCGCTTCTCGCGCACATGGAAGCGAGTGGCGTCCTCGCCGGTGGGTTCGGGGCCGAGGAAGGTCAGCGTCTGGTTGCGGCCGGGGAATTCACCGGCCCGGTTGCGGGCGGCGGTCAGGGCGCGCACGGCTCGCGCGCCGACGGAGAGCATGATGTGACGTCGCTGGATCATGGCATCCTTGCAGGGATCGGCATCCGGTGGGCACGACACGGGGTCTCACCAGACACGATAGGACGCCTGGGTGAACGGCGGAAGACCTGCAGGCGACTCAGCGCCGGGAATTGGCTGCCAGGCGGCGCTCGGTGCGCACGCTCGGCAGCAGCTGGCCCTGCCGGTGAGCGAGGAAGAGCATCGCCAGGCCGGCCAGCGAACACACCGCGACGGTGATGACCGATCCCTCCATGCCGAGATCCCCGCCGGTCAGCCAGTCCGGCCCGGAGAATGTCGCAGCGAACAGACCGTCCCCGGATCCGACGCCGGAGACCGGGGAGCTGAAGATGCCACCGGAGAGGAAGTTCCACGTGGCGTGGATGCCGATCGGCAGCCACAGCCGGCGGGTGAGCAGATAGGCCCCGCCCAGCAGCAGACCGGCCTCCACGGCGATCGCGGTCGCACCCCACCAGCTGGAGCCGGGATTGCCCAGATGCGCGGCACCGAACAGCGCTGAGGAGATGATGAGCGCAGCCCACGAGCCGAACCACGCATCGAGGATCCGCAGCAGGATCCCGCGGAAGACGATCTCCTCGATGACACCGGCGCTGATCCCGCCGGCCAGGCCGATGAGGATCCCGTCACTGAGCTGGATGCCGGTGATCCGGTAGCCGCCGAGCAGCGCGATGATGCCGATCGCTGCGAGGATGACCGCGACACCGACGGTGATGCCGAAGAGGAACTCAATGGTCTTCGAGCCCCCGCGCAGCCCCTGACCCGGATCACCGCCGATCCAGCCGACGATGAGCCGGTAGAGCAGCAGCGCAAGGGCGGCGGCCGCGCAAGCGCTGATGACGCCGATCCAGCCAGGCCGCGCAATGGTGCCCGGATCGGTGATCTCGATCGGGCGGCCAGAGAGGTTCAGCAGCGCCCAGTCGACGGTGAGCAATACGACGCTCGTGAGGATGAACAGGACGATCCCGGCGAGCAGCTGCAGGATCCGCCGCCTGTCCGTGCGCTGCGTCGTGGGCTCCTCAGGCTCAGAGCGCAGCAGATAGGGATGCGGCGGGTAGGTCATGAGCACATTCTAAGCTGTCCCGCAGAGCGCCCGGCACGCTGCGACCGGAGCAGGAACAGCTGCCGGGCGGGCGTGGTTGAATCGAGGTGATGAACACCTCTCCTGATCAGCAGCTGCAGCCCTCGACTGCGGTGGCCCGCGCCGTCGTCCGCGCCCTGACCGCCGCGGGGGTGCGCGATGTCGTCATCTGCCCCGGCTCCCGGTCAGCACCGCTGACCTATGCGCTCGCGCGGGCAACCGCGGCCGGCCGGATCGACACGTTCGTGCGCATCGACGAGCGCTCGGCAGCGTTTCACGCCCTCGGTCTGGCCAAAGGCCACCGGATCGCCGGGCGACCCCGCCCGGTCGCCGTCGTCACCACCTCGGGTTCGGCGGTCGCGAACCTCCACCCGGCGTTCGTCGAAGCCGCCTACGCCCACCTGCCGCTCATCGCGCTCACCGCCGACCGGCCGGCCCGGCTGCGCGGCACCGGCGCCAATCAGACTCTCGATGCGCAGGCGACGATGCTGCCCGAGGCGCTCACCGGCTGCGACATCCCCGCCGGCGCCCCCGATGCCGAGGGGATCGCCGGGTGCTGCCTGGCAGCGGCCTGCGGTGCCGGGCCGGGTGGGCAGCCGGGACCGGTGCAGATCAACGTCCAGTTCGACGTCCCGCTCGTGCCCACCGCCGCCGAGGCGGCAGACGACTGGACCGCCGAGCTCACGTGCCCGCCGGTCCCCGCGCCGATCCCCGTGACCGAGACAGTGGAGACGGCGCAGATCACCGCCGCTGCCGAAGCGCTGACCGAGGCGAGCGGGGAGACGATCGTGCTTGCCGGGGATGTTCACGGCTTCCCGCTCGCAGGTCTCGCCGCGGCATTGGAAGCCACCGGTGTGCCGATCCTGGCCGAACCCTCCTGTCTGCTCGTCGACTCCAGCGCCGCGGTGCCGGCCCACCCGCAGGTCCTCGAGGCCCGCCCAGAGCTTCTCGACGGGTGCCAGCGGGTCGTGGTCATCGGCAAGCCGACCCTGTTCAGGCCCGATGCGAAGCTGCTGGCCTCCGACCGGCAGATCATCCGCATCCCCGCCGGCGCCGAGGTGGGTCTCGCCGCAGCACTGGAAGCTGAACGCGAGGCCGAACGTCCTGCTGGTGCCGGCGGCTGGTCGGGCCGCTGGATCGAAGCCGGCCGGCAGGTGGGTGTGCTGGGCAGCCGGCGGGCGGCATTCGTGCAGGCGGCGCTCACCGCCGCGGGCGATGTGCGCCCGCACGTCTATGCAGCCAGCTCCTCGGCCATCCGCGTCATCGCCGAGACCATCCACGCCGTCCCGGTCGAGAAGCGCGCGCATGTGCATGCCTCGCGCGGACTGGCCGGCATCGACGGGCTCATCTCAACAGCCACCGGGTTCTCCCGGGTGCTGGAGCCCGAGGTGCCGGTGCGGCTCATCATCGGGGATCTGGCGATGCTGCATGAGATCGGCGGGCTGCTGCGCGAAGCAGGTGAGAAGCTGCCAGCGCTGCAGATCATCGTGCTGAATGACGACGGCGGGCAGATCTTCGCCGGACTCGAACACGGCCAGGAGCACCTCATGCCCTACTTCGAACGCTACTTCGCCACCCCGCACGGCCGGGACTTCGCTGATCTGGCTGCCGGCTACGGCTGGCCGCACACACAGGTCGACAGTGCCGAGGCGCTTGCCCGGGTGCTCGCGGCTGGCGAGCCGGGCATCATCGAGGTGCCGTTGCCGTCCGTGGCCAGCCCAGCAGCCAGCTGAGTCTGGCCTCAGCCACCGCCGCAGGATTCAGGCGCTGCCGCGGCGCAGCGCGCGCCTGCGGGCAGCAGCGATGAGACTGAGAGCCACTCCGGCGATGAGGATGACGCCGGCTGCGAGCATGATGACCGCGGCGGTGGTCGCCCCGCCGTCGGATGGGGCGAAGAGGCCGGTGACATAGCCGATGAGGAACGTCCCGGCCCCGGCGTAGACGACGATGTTGGCGACCTTGCCGAGTGCTGTAGTTGGGTTCTCGGCTGAGTCGGTGAATTCGCGACGCGAGTCGTCGTGCCGGGTGCCGCCGGAGGTGACGTCGTGCTCGGCATCGCCGTCATGGTCACCGGTGCCGTCGTCGAAGGACCCGGCGACCGTGCTCGCTACCTGCAGGCCGAAGCCGGTGGCGATGAGCACGGCGGCGACGGTGAGGACGAACTCCTGACCAGCCGGCACCCCGTCGCCGAAGAACCTGAGCAGGAAGCTGATGAGCGCACTGAACGCGACGATGACCGCACCTGCGAAGATCGCCAGATACCCGGACCTACGCATGACTTCCCTCCCGCTCAGCAGCCGTGGGTGCTGCATCCGTCGACATGGCCGCCGCGCGCTCCTCGGCGACCGCGGCCTGCGGGTCGATGCCAAGGGCGGTGCGCATCGGCGCGAACTTCGCACCGGTCTCGACCAGTTCGGCCAGCGGATCGGAATCGGGCATGATCCCAGCCCCGGCGAAGAGCCGGATGCGGTTGCGGGCCTCGAACTGGCCGCACCGCAGGGCGATGCCGAACTGCCCGTTGCCGGCTGAGTCCATCCAGCCCACCGGCCCGGAGAACCGGCCCCGGTCGGTGTGCTCGTACTCGGCGATCGTCGCGGCAGCCAGCGGCGTCGGCACCCCGCCGATCGCAGCAGTCGGATGGACCGCCTCGGCAACGGCCAGCGCAGTCGGCATCTGCCCGTCGCGGGCTGTCAGCGTGCCCGAGGCGTCGGAGGCCAGGTGGATGACATTGGCCAGCTGCAGCAGGTGCGGCTCCGCATCGACATGCAGCTGATCGGTCAGGCGGGCCAGCGGCGCGACGATCGACTCGATCGCATAGCGGTGCTCCTCCTGGTCCTTCGCCTTGCCCAGCAGTTCGCGGGCCGCGGCGAGTTCGGCGCGCGGATCGTCCTCGACCCGGTAGGTGCCGGCGAGCACCCGGGTGGTGAGGCGGCCGTCCTCGACGCCGACGAGCAGCTCCGGAGTCGCGCCGATGAGACCGGCGACATCGAAGGTCCAGCAGCCCGGATAGGCGGAGTTGAGAGCGGCGAGCAACGCTCGCACGTCGATCTCGTCGGGGGTCTCGATGAGCTCATCGCGGGCGAGCACGACCTTCTTCAGTGCCTGCGCACCGGTCTGCTCCCGCATGAGCGCACTCGCTCGGGCGACGATGTCGAGGTAGTCCGCCCCGGTCGTATGACCGGGCTGGCGGATGGCGCCGGTCGGCCGGCGGATCGGGGTGGGGGCGAGGACGAGCTCCGGCTCGCCGGCAGGGTCTGTGCTGTCGCCGGCGTCTGGGCTGCGCGTGCCGAACGGTTCGATCGAGGTGAGCCACACGCGCCCATCGCGCCGGCCGAGCAGATAGCGGGGGATGTCGATGACCGAGGTGGCCTGCGACCGGGCGGAGAACGTCACCGCCGAGAAGCACATGAGCCCCGAACCCGGCAGACCGACCGGATCGTCGATGTCCGAGGTCGCCACGATCTGCTGCCAGGCCCGGTCGAGGTCGGCGAACCGGCGGGCACCGGTGGCGGTCAGCCGGGCTGCCCGGCCGAAGCCGACGAGTCCGGAGGTGTGCCGCACCCAGCAGGAGAATCCTGAGGCCGGCAGCTGGGAGATGAACTCCTGCGGCGTCGTCGGCAGCCCGTGGGTGAAGGGCACCGGGGCATGGGGGCTGAGGCCGTCGATGAACCATGAACGCACCGCAAACCGCGGCAGCCCAGGGTCGTCATCGCTCACATCGATCCTGTCCATATTCATGCCATCCTACGTGTTCACCGGTCCCGGCGGCAGGCACCGCGAGCAGTCCGCGTCACGCCTCCGGGCCCCGATTGGCTCCCGGGCGGCTCAGTTGAGACGATAGGGCAATGAACCGGGCCCAGCTGGACAAACAGGCTGCCGACGTCGCGTCGATGTTCGACGACGTCGCCGCGCGCTACGACCTCACCAACGACGTCATGACCTTCGGGATTTCGCGCCTGTGGCGCATCGCCAACACCGAGGCGGTGGCCCCGAAACCAGGTGAGAAGATCCTCGATCTGGCCGCCGGGACCGGTGCCTCGTCCGTTCCCTATGTGCGCGCCGGCGCCGAGGTGGTGGCCGGCGACATCTCCGAGGGGATGCTGGCAGTCGGTCGGAAGCGCTACCCGGACATCGAGTTCGTCTACGCCGATGCCCTCGACCTGCCGTTCGCCGATGATCACTTCGATGCGGTGACGATCACCTACGGCATCCGCAACTTCCAGGATGTCGACGCGGCGCTGACCGAGATCCTGCGCGTCCTCAAACCCGGCGGCCGGCTTGTCATCGCCGAATTCTCCACCCCGACCTTCGCGCCCTTCGCCGTGGCGTACAAGGAGTACATCATGGCCGCGCTGCCGGCCCTGGCGAAGGCCGTGAGCTCGAACCCCGAAGCCTACGTCTACCTCGCCGAGTCGATCCGCAGCTGGCCGGACCAGGACACCTTCGCCCGGCAGATCTTCGCTGCCGGCTACGACCAGGTGAAGTACCGCAACCTCACCGGCGGCATCGTCGCCATCCACCACGCCCTCAAGCCCGCCGCCGGGCAGAACCCGGCCGGCAGCCCGACGGCATGACCCACATCGACGCCGACGTCGTCATCGTCGGTGCAGGACCGGCCGGCTCGACCGCAGCCGCCCACCTCGCCCGGGCAGGGTTCGAGGTCGCCCTTTTGGAGAAGGCCTCCTTCCCACGCGACAAGATCTGCGGCGACGCGCTCACCCCGCGTGCCGTGCGCGAAACCCAGCGCCTCGGCCTCCCGACCCGTCGCGAGGACGGCTGGCATCCCAACCGCGGGCTCAGGCTCATCGGCGCCGGCCACCGCCTGGAGATCGACTGGCCCGACGTGCCCGGCATGCCCGATCACGGGCTCACCCGCCCGCGCATGAAGCTCGACGCCGACCTCGCCGGCTTCGCAGCCGCGTGCGGCGCGCGCCTGCATGAGAACACGATGGCCACCCATCCGATCCTCGGCGCCGACGGCTGGGTCACCGGTGTCGCGGCCCGGACCACCGATGAACGCGGCCGCAAGACCGGCCCCGAGCTGACCTTCCGCGCCCCGGTCGTCATCGCCGCCGACGGCGTGTCCTCCCGCATGGCTGTGGCCATGGGCATCGAGAAGCGCGACGACCGGCCGATGGGCGTGGCCGTGCGCACCTACCACTCCTCCCCGCGCCATGCCGATGACTACATCGAAAGCTGGGTCGAACTCACCGCACCCACCGGCGGCGAGGCGACCGGCGGCGAGGTGATGCCCGGCTACGGCTGGCTGTTCCCGCTCGGCGACGGCACCGTCAACGTCGGACTCGGGATGCTCAACACCTCCCCGGCCTTCGGGCAGGTCGACTATCGGGCGGTGCTGCGCGAATGGATCGCCGCAATGGGCCACGAATGGGACATCGACGAGACCACCGAACTGACCCCGGTGCGCTCAGCGGCCCTGCCGATGGCTTTCAACCGCACCCCGCACTTCCACCGCGGCATGCTGCTCATCGGCGACGCCGGCGGAATGGTCAACCCCTTCAACGGCGAGGGCATCGACTACGGCATGGAAGCCGCCCGCATCGCCGCCGAGGTGATCGCCACCTACGCCCGCTATCCCGAGGCCGCCCGCCGGCGCCGCCTGGCCGAATATCCGGCCGCGGTGCGGCAGAGCTTCGGCTCCTACTTCACGCTCGGGCGGGTCTTCGCCGATCTCATCGGGCGTCCGGAGCTCATGAGGCTCGGCATCAAGTACGGTATGAGTAGCAAGCTGGTGATGACCTTCGTCGTCAAACTGCTGGCGAACCTCTACCAGGATGGAACGACCACCGACCGGGACACCTACGACTATGTCATCACTGCGCTGACGAGGCTGACACCGGCGACGACGAACGACTGAGGGCAGACGGAACGGACATGACGAAGCATTCGACACCCATGGCGGGTCCGCTGTCGCCGGTCGCATTCGCCGGCAGCGGATCGGATCTCTCCGCCGTGCTCGCCGAGCGCCTCGACGCGGTCGAGGAGTTCCTCGACGCCGCTGTGGCGCAGACCGAACGGCTGCCCGATGAGGCCAGCCACCACCTGCTGCGCGCCGGCGGCAAGCGGGTGCGCCCGATGCTCGTGCTGCTGGCCTCCGAATACGGTGACCCGACGGCTGTCGATGTCGTCAAGGCCGCCGCTGCCGTCGAGCTCATCCACCTCGCGACGCTCTACCACGACGATGTCATGGACGATGCGCCGGTGCGCCGTGGGGCGCAGGCCGCGCACGAGGTGTGGGGTAATTCGGTCGCGATCCTCACCGGCGACCTGCTCTTCGCCCGCGCCTCTCTGCTGTCCGCCGAGCTTGGCGTCGCAGCTGTCGAGCTGCAGGCGCGGACATTCGAACGCCTCGTGCTCGGCCAGCTCAACGAGTTCGCCGGCCCGCAGCCCGGCGACGATCCGGTCGCGCACTATCTGCAGGTGCTGGCCGATAAGACCGGCTCCCTCATCGCCGGGGCCTGCGAGTTCGGGCTGCTGGCCTCCGGGGCGCCGGAGGCGCATGTGCCGGTGCTGCGCGACTTCGGTGAGCGGATCGGCGTGGCCTTCCAGATCGCTGATGACATCATCGACCTGACCTCCGACCCCGAGGTGTCCGGCAAGACGCCCGGCACCGACCTGCGCGAAGGTGTCCCGACCCTGCCGGTGCTCTACGCTCAGCGGGCCGCTGACGCCGGTGATGCCGAGGCGCAGCGGATCGTCGAGCTGCTCGCTGCGGACCTGTCCTCCGATGAGGCGCTGGAGACCGCCCGGGTCGCGCTCGCTGCGCATCCGGTGACCGCCGAGGTGCGGGCTGAGGCCCGGCGCTGGGCCGATGCCGCGATCGCTGCCCTGGAGTCCCTGCCGGCCGGCTGGGTCAAGGACAGCCTCATCGAGTTCGCCGACACCGTCGTCAGCCGCGTCGCCTGAGCTGGGGCTGCGCAGGCGCTGCTGAGCTCACTCTGCTGCGGCCGGCTTCTCCTTCCCGGGCAGCGGCACGCGGCGCCGGCGCGGGGCGCGGGAGAAGCGCAGCATATCGGCTGTCAGCATGATGACGGCCGCCCAGATGATGAAGAATCCGATCCAGCGCGCCAGCGGCATCTGCTCACCGAGGACGGTGATGCCGATGATGAACTGGATCGTCGGGGTGACGTACTGCATGAGGCCCACCCATGACAGCGGCACCCGGCGGGTGGCCGCGCCGAAGAGGATGAGCGGGATCGCGGTGATGGGGCCGAGGGAGAGCATGATGAGGACGTGGCCGGTGCCCTCGGTGCCGAAGTGCGATGCGCCGGTGGCGGTGAGGACGATGAGATAGCCCAGGCACAGCGGGGCGAGCACCGCGGTCTCGACTGTCAGTCCTTCGAGTGCGCCGACCTTTCCGCCGACCCGGTTCTTGATGAGGCCGTAGAGGCCGAAGGAGAAGGCCACGAGCAGCGCGAGCCACGGCATCTGCCCGTAGCCGACCGCGATGACGATGACGGCGATGCAGCCGACGATGATCGCCGCCCACTGCAGTCTGCGCAGCCGCTCGCCTAAGAAGATGACGCCGATGAGCACCGTGACGAGCGGATTGAAGAAGTAGCCGAGGGAGATCTCGACGACCCGGTTGAGGCTCACGCCGATGAGGAAGCCGAGCCAGTTGAGCGAGATGACGACGGCGGCCAGCGCCAGGGTGCCGAACACTCGCGGGTCGCGGATCGCTGCGAAGACGCGGCGGAACCCGCGGGCGAAGATCAGCAGGATCGTGCAGAAGACGAGGGACCACAGGATCCGGTGGCAGAGGATCTCCAGCGGTGTCGACGGTTCGGCAGCGGCGAACACGATCGGCATCCCGCCCCAGAAGAGATAGCCGGAGAGCCCGAGGATGAGGCCCGAGCGGCGGCGTGCGGACTCCTCATCAGTCAGCTGGCGTTCAGTCACGAACGGCAGTCTAGTCCACAGGCCCGCCGCCACTGTGACTTCCCACATACTGGCAGGCTGAGGGGTCGACAACCGGCGTGGGAACGTTAGAATCGAAAGTCGACAAGGTGAAAGGTGTGTTATGACTCGTCCTCTCCGGGTAGCCATCATCGGCGCGGGCCCGGCTGGCATCTACGCCGCTGACCTGCTGACCAAGGCTGAACGGGAATTCGACGTCAGCATCGATCTCTTCGAGCGTCTCCCCGCCCCCTTCGGACTCGTGCGCTACGGCGTGGCGCCCGACCATCCGCGCATCAAGGGCATCACGAATGCCCTCATCAAAGTCCTCGACCGCGGCGACATCCGACTGTTCGCCAATGTCGACTACGGCACCGACATCACCCGTGAAGAGCTGCAGCAGCACTACGATGCCGTCATCTTCTCCACCGGCTGCTTCAGCGACGCCAAGCTCGACATCCCCGGCATCGACCTGCCCCGCTCCTATGGCGCAGCCGATTTCGTCAACTGGTACGACGCCCACCCCGATGTCTCCCAGGAGTGGCCGCTGGACACCAAGGAGGTCGCCGTCATCGGCAACGGCAACGTCGCCCTCGACGTCGCCCGCGTGCTGGCCAAGCAGGCCGATGACATGCTCTCGACGGAGATCCCGGACCACGTGTACGAGGGGCTGCGCAGCTCCGAGGTCACCGATGTCCACGTCTTCGGCCGCCGCGGCCCGGCGCAGGCGAAGTTCACGCCGCTGGAGCTGCGCGAACTCGGCCATGTCAAGGACGTCGACATCATCGTCTACCCCGAGGACTTCGAGTTCGACGAGGCCTCGATGGCGCAGATCCACTCGAACAACCAGACCAAGCAGGTCACCAAGACGCTCACCGACTTCACCCTGCGGGAGCCCACCGGTGCCAAGCGCCGCCTGCACCTGCACTTCCTGCACGCTCCGGTTGCGGTGCTCGGCGATGCGGAGACCGGCGTCACCGGTCTGCGCACCGAGCGCCAGGAGCTCGACGGCTCCGGCGGCGTCACCGGCACCGGCAGCTTCGTTGACTGGCCGCTCGACGCCGTGTACCGGGCTGTCGGCTACTTCGGCAGCCCGCTGACCGAGCTGCCCTTCGACCAGCGCAAGGGTGTCATCCCCAACCACGAAGGACGGGTCGTCGACGCTGCAGCGCAGTCCGAATCGGCCGATGCTCCGTGGATCCCCGGCGTCTACGCCACCGGCTGGATCAAGCGCGGTCCGGTCGGCCTCATCGGCCACACCAAGGGCGATGCGCTCGAGACGATCACCCACCTCATCGAAGACCATGTAGCCGGCCGGCTGCCGGCCCCGTCGGCTCCAGGCGAGGATGCGATCATCGAACGCCTTGCCGCCAAGGGCGTCGACTACGTCGACTGGGAGGGCTACCACCGGCTCGAAGCCGCCGAGAAGCAGCTGGGCGAACCGCACGGCCGTGAGCGGATCAAGATCGCCACCCGTGAGGGCATGCTCGCCGAAGCCCGCCGCGCCGTCCAGGCAGCCGACCCCGTCGCCGTCGGCGAAAGCTGATCGTGGGTACCGCCGGGCGGGCCGAGCACATCGCCCGCTCCGTGCGCGGGCTGCGCCGGGTGCGCCGGCCGGCCACCGCCTCGGGCCCGGAGTTCGACCTCCGCTACGTCCGCCAGCCGGCAACCGGCGCCCGCCCAGCCGGCCTGCCGATCGTCATCGTTCCCGGCGGGCCGGGTCTCGGCTCCCTCGTGCTGTTCGCCGGCCTGCGCGCCCGTGCCGCCCGCGCCGGTCTCGACGTCATCATGATCGAGCACCGCGGCATCGGCCTGTCCCGCTGTGACACAGACGGTGCGGATCTGCCTCGTGAGGCGATGCGCGTGGCTGCGGTGGCCGATGACATCGCCGCTGTGCTGGATGCGGAATCCGTTCCCGAGGCGGTGCTCGCCGGATCCTCGTACGGCAGCTATGCGGTCCAGGCCTTCGCCGCCGACCATCCCGCGCGCACCGCCGCCCTCGTCCTCGACTCGGCGATGATCGACGCGAGCTTCCCCCAGCGCATCGAGGACTACAGCCTCCAGCTGCTCTTTGAGGGGCACCCACCGGCAGAGCTGAGCGAGATCGGCCCTGTGCCCGGCATCGCCGGGCCCGTCGATCCTGCCGCTGACCTGCCCGGAACCGAGCGGGTGGCGATGAAGATCCGCGACCTCGCCGGCTCCCAGCTCATCGGTCAGCAGGACCTCGGCCGCATGGTGCGCTCGGTCTTCGAGTTCGCCGGGGTCGGCACACTCGACCGGCTGCTCAACCAGATCGCCCTCGGCCGCGCCGGATGGACGCAGGCGCTGCTGACGAAGCTCACCACCGCCGAGCTCGAATCGCGCAGACCGCACATCATGGAGTTCGACCTCGTCGGTGAGATCGCAGTGCGCGAACTCGGCTATGCGCTGCCGGGCCGCGGCAGCCTCTTCGACTTCTCAGCGGACTTCGGAGACGCAGGCGGCCGGTTCACCCCGTTCGCCGGAGAGCCCTATGATCTGCCGGCAGCGCTCAAACGGCTGCAGGCCCCGGTGACCGTGATCTCCGGGAATCGCGACCTGCGCACTCCACGCAGCATCGCCGCACGCATTGCAGCTGACGCACCCGACGGCGCGCTCATTCCGGTTGCCGGCCACGGGCACAGCGCTCTCGACACACACGCTGGGCTGTTCCTCGCCGTTGTCACCGCGCATGCCGCCGGTCGGCGCCCGCGGGCAGACGAGCTGGCTGCGGCCAGCCGCCGGCGCTCCGGTTCAGGCTCGCACCGCCTCGGCGGGATGCTGCGCGCCAGCCTGCTGGCCGACCGGCTGCGACCGGCCAGCCAGCGACCCAGTCAGCGGTAGTTGGTGAACTGCAGGTCGACGTCGAGGTCCTTGCCCTTGAGCAGGGCGATGACCGCCTGCAGATCATCGCGCTTCTTCGAGCTCACCCGCAGCTCCTCGCCCTGGATCTGCGGCTTGACGCCCTTGGGGCCCTCATCGCGGATGATCGTGGCGATCTTCTTCGCGTTCTCCTTGTCGATGCCCTCCTTGAGGTGACCCTCCAGTCGGTACTCCTTGCCCGAGGCGTACGGGTCGCCGGTCTCCAGCGACTTGAGCGAGATGCCGCGGCGCACGAGCTTGGACTGGAAGACATCGAGCACGGCCTTGACCCGGTCCTCGCTCACGGCCTTCATCATGATCGACTCGCCGGACCATTCAATCGAGGCGTCGGTGCCCTTGAAGTCGTAGCGGGAGCGGATCTCCTTTGCCGCCTGGTTCAGGGCGTTGTCGGCTTCCTGCCGGTCGACTTCGGAGACGATGTCGAATGACGATTCGCTGGCCATGGATCCTCCTGATGACGGTGACGGTTCGCACACCAGTCTAAGCCGTCGGAGAGTTGGCGTTTCGCCGACGAAGCTAGTATCCTTCCATAGGTGCTTGAGCGCGCATGCGCCTCAAGCAGACACCTGGCAGGTTGCCCGAGCGGCCAAAGGGAGCTGACTGTAAATCAGCCGGCATTGCCTTCATAGGTTCGAATCCTATACCTGCCACAGCCAAGGCCCGAGGCGCTCGCGCCTCGGGCCTTCGCCGTCCCCTGAGCTGCGCGGCGGGTGCTCAGGTGTCCTCCGGCGCTCAGCCCTCCTCCGCCTCGGCCTCGGCGAATGCGAGGTCTGCGATCTGTCGCAGCCCGGCCATATGCGCGTCATAGGTCTTCCGGCCCGCTGTTGTGAGACTCAGCCAGGTGCGGGCACGCTTGCCGACGAATCCCTTGCGCACCGCGACGATCCCATCGCCTTCGAGCGCGGAGACGTGCTTCGACAGCGTCGAGTCGGTGACGCCGAGCTGCTCGCGGATCGTGCGGAAGTCCGCCCGGACGCAGCCGCGGAGTCCGGCGACGAGCGCCAGCCGCGTCGGGTTCGTCAGCAGCGGGCACAGCTGCGCAGTCGCATCCTGATGGGTGCTCATCTCGCCTCCTCTCCGTCGATCCGCCGGCTCATGCGTGGCGGCGCTGCACGACCATCGCCACCGTCGTCACGAGGATGATGAAGCCGGCAGCCAGATCCGCGTACAGCGGCATGGCGAGCAGATTCGCCGTCATCGCTGCGGCGATGTAGGCGCCCACCTGCAGGAGCAGGACGGTGACGAGCAGGGCCGTGTCGCGGCGGGCCCATGAGCGGGCGGCGGAGTAGATGACCCCGCCGGGGATGAGCAGGGCGAGGGAGAGCAGGATGCGCAGGACGAACATCGGCGAGCCGCCGGCCTCGGCATCGGCGGCGACGACGAGCGAACCGCATGTCATCGCGGAGCCGGAGGCCAGCAGGCCGGCGGACAGCGGCAGGGTGTTGGCCCGGGCCGAGGTGGTGCGGGCCTCCTCGGCGGCGGCGAGCGATGCGCGGGCTTCGGCTGGATCAGGGAGTTCGTGGGTCTGTGCTGAGCTGCGGTCGGTCATGATGACCCCTTCGGTAGCGTGGAGTGTCGCTTTCTGCAACTGGTGTCAGACGAGCAACCACTTTCTATAGTGGCAAGTTGTTGAGGCGAAGGAATCTTCTCAGTTCTGTCTCAGCGCTTCCGACGATCCTCGTCGGTGGTGCGGCGACGGCGCGAAGCCAGCAGCGCGGCGATGCCGGCGCCGATCACCACGAGCCCTGCGATGACGAGCAGCAGCGCCTCGGTACCGGTGCGCGGCAGGGGGAGCTGGCGGGAGTCGTCATCGTCCTGCGGCGGCTCTGCCTCATCGGAGGGGTCGCTGCTGGGATCGTCTGAAGGGGAGTCCGAGGGGCCGGGAGACGGGGCGGAGCCTGCGCTGAGCTGGAGGACAAGCTCGAACTCCAGGTCCTTCTGCTCGGTGGCATTGCCGGCCGACTGCAGCAGATGCGCCTCGGCCTCGAGCCGCGCCACCTCATCGGGTCCCAGATCGCCGAGCCTGACAGTCAGCGGCTCCTCCTTCAGCTGTCCGACAGTGACCGACCGGCCGTTCATGCCGATGGTGAGGACATCATCGAAGGCGCTCTCCGCCTCGGGCCCGATCCAGCGCATCTGCACGGCGACATCGAGCGGATCAGCAGTGACATTGCGGACCCAGATCGCATCGCTGACCCAGTCGCCGGGGACGACGCGCTCGACGCTGTCGAAGAGCCGGCGAGGCAGCTCATCGCTCCAGGTCCGCTCATCGACGGACACCTGCACCTTGCCGGCGGCTGCAGCCGGGCCGGCCGACAGGCAGACGGCGCCGAGCAGCGCGATGAGCGCCAGCGAGAGGACGGCCGCGCAGGCGGCAGCACGGGACGCACGCGTGCGCACAGGGCGGGGGAGGATCTCAGGCATCGGCGCGCACCTCCTCGGCAGCGGCTGCCGCGTCCTCTGCAGCGCCGTCGCTGCGGCGGCGGGCGCGGACGATGAGCACCAGCTGCCAGAGCGCATAGCCGATGAGGGCGATGCCGAGCACCGTGATCGTCAGCAGCTTCACCTGACCGTCGATGCCGAGCGCCAGATGGCCGGCATAGGGCAGGTGGTAGACGACAACGCCCTTGATCTGCTTGGGCATGAGCGGTTCCGGATCTGGGGCGTTGTTGGCATCACCCTGGACGGTGAAGGACTTCTCTCCAGAGCCGTCGACGCCGATGCCGACGACGCGGTGGGTCACGAGCGTCTCGTCATCGGGGTTGGGCATGAAGGTGATGATGTCACCTGCCTGGATGTCATCGACGGTGTCGATCGGCTTGACGTAGACCTGCGAGCCGACCGGGATCGTCGGCTCCATCGAACCGGTCAGCACGGTCAGCGGCGCCCAGCCCATGAGCCGGGGGATGACGACCATCGCCAGCAGCAGCGCGGTCAGGGCGGCGGCGATGAGCCACAGCAGCCATTTCAGGAGGGTGCGCATCACCACTCCTTGCCCGGCATATTCGGTCCGCCGGTGAGGTTGGTGGTCGGGACGATGTTGCTTTCGCAGCGGTAGTTCTGCTTACCGATGTCGCCGTCCCAGGACAGGTTCCAGCCCTCTGAGATGACGAACTTCGTCTGCTCGATGTTCTTCATGACACCGACGATGACGAAGTCGCGGTAAGCAGGGACGCCGTTGAGTCCGGGACCGCGGATGATGCCGCGTTCGACGAACACCTGACGCTGGTCCTCCGGGATGTTGCCGCCAGGGAACCGCTCGGCGAGCAGACCGTCGTCCTTGCGCAGGACGGCTGAGTCGGTGATCTTCGCCCAACTGCCGCCGGTCGGCCGTGACCAGACCTCCCAGCGGTCGATGATGTTCGCCAACTCTGCGGTCGTCGTGCTTGCCGACCACTCCCACACCAGCCTCATATAGCCGGAGGTGCTTCTCTGCCTGCCATTGACACAGCCCACAATGGTGCCGTTGCTGCTGTTGAAGTTCGGCGATGGGATCGGCTGGGGCAGTGCCACGCGGTAGAAGCTGGTGATGTCCGCGCTCTCCGTGCCGTCGGTCGAGAGATTCTGGGCGGCTTCGACCTCCGTGTTGGCCCTGATGCCGGCGCCGGCGAAGCGGCGCAGCAGCACGCGGCGATCCTCAGTGGTGATGGAGGCCGTGTTGAGGTCGACGCGCATGCACAGCAGCCGCGTCTCACCCGGAGGCAGGGTGAACGTCGCGCCGCCGGTGGGCGCAGTGTAGACGCCGCCGGCGGGAGCCGCGATGCCAGCCTCCTTGACCGTCCACACGGTCTCATGGCCTTTGCTGTGACATGAGGTCTCGCCGGCCGGGGCCAGCGCGTAGACGATGCGGGAGTTGCGGATCGGATCGAGGTAGATGTTCGGTGCAGTCGAGCCGTAGCGGTAGCGGTTGGTCAGCGTTGTGCGCGTGATGCGCATCTGCCGCGACAGGGTCTGCGAGTCGTTCGTCACCTCGATGCCCGGATGGTTCCATGTCGGCGGAGAGGCCGGATCCGGGTTTTCCGTGAAGTCGGGCTTATCAGCGAATTCGAAGGTGTACTCATCAGAAGTCGCCGTCACCTCGTCAGTGGTGAACTCTTCATACCACCGTGCCAGCGTCGCGCCGGTTGGGGCGATGAAGGCGGCGATGAAGACGAGGAGCACTGCCGCGATGGACAGTGGAGTGATCCACGTGCGTCTCACGGTGTACTCCTTTCGTATCGTACGCTGCCGGTTCAAGTTGCCTGCCTGCGGTGTCGGTCTAAGGCGCCACCTGGCGGATGCTGATGGTCAGTGCGCCGAGGTCGATGCTGCTGGTCCCGAAAGAGGCCGGCCACTCTTCGGGCGTGGTGAGCTTTGTGCGCACCAGCCACTCGGCGTCCTTGACCTCTGCCGGGTCGGTTCCGCTGATCTCGACCGGTGCGGTGACCGGCTGGCCCTCGCGCAGGAACTCTGAGTTCGAGGTGGTGCCGGCCGGCAGGCTGCCAGCA
The DNA here is from genome assembly GCF_042429315.1 of Brevibacterium otitidis. Classification (NCBI taxonomy): domain Bacteria; kingdom Bacillati; phylum Actinomycetota; class Actinomycetes; order Micrococcales; family Brevibacteriaceae; genus Brevibacterium; species Brevibacterium otitidis. The sequence goes on from NZ_JBHMAU010000027.1 coordinate 20,121, forward strand.
GCATCGCTGCGGTCGATCTGCACCTCGGCTACCAGGTTCGTGCCGTCTCCGGAGGCGTGGAAGGCCTCCTGGATGAGCAGCTGGTCGCCGGGCAGCAGCAGCTGGTCGGCAAGTTCGGCGGTGGTGAGCTGCCGGCAGGCAACGAAGCCCTCCGGCGCCACACATGCGGTGCCGCCGGTGAAGGTCCGCTCGGATGGGGAGAACCGGCTGTGCAGCTGCACAGGATAGGACTCCCCTGCAGTCAGCGTCAGGCTGCCGGTGGTGATGTCGTGGGCGCCCGGCAGTGCGGACTCCTCGTACCACTTGGCCAAGGTGGCGCCGGTCTGGGACAGGAAGACCAGTCCCAGACCGGCGGCCAGCGCAGCTGCCGCTACCCGTCGCGCGGATGCAACGGTCATCGGATCAAGGGTTGTTGTTCTGCTCCAGTTCGACCGTGATCTCCTGGAGATCGACCGTGCCGTCCTCGCCGGCGTCGTCCCAGCGCTCGCCGGTGTCGGGGTTGTTGAGCGGGAACGTGATGGTGACCGACACCTCGATCGGATTGCCGCTCATATCCGGGGTCACCGTCATCTCGTCGGGGCCGCCGGTGGGGGCTCCGCCGAACACGGTCTCGACCTTGACGATCTTGCCGAGGTCGCCGATGAGAGCATCGCCGGTGTCGACCTTCAGCGTAGCTTCGAGGTTGTCGCCCACGAGGTCAGGGGTGACTTTCGCGGAGTAGGCGACCTTGTCGCCGGGGACCATGCGGAAGGTCTCCGGGTCGATGGCGACGTTGTTGTTGACGTCGGTCCATTCGGCGCCCTCGACGTTCATGTTGAGGTGACCGGCAGTGATGTCGCCGCCGCCGATGGTCTCTTCTTCGAACCACTTGGCGAACGTCGTGCCGATTCCGGCGAGCAGGGCGACGCCGGCAGCGCCAGCAGCGACGGCCTTGAGCGCACGGCGGTTGGGCTTCTTCTGAGCGGTTGCATCAGTCATGGGGGGTGTTCCTCACGTTGGATTGAGCAGCGAGCTTCACCGGCGAGCACATCGAGGGGGAATCGTGCCATCGCCAGGGTGAAGCTTTAGTGTAAAGGGTGAAGCGCTTTCAGCGTAGTGGAATCTGCAGACGCAGAAGGACGTGGTAAGCGGGCTGCTTGCACGCGATGTGGATACAACCGCGTTTGCGGCCACTTTCATGTATGGACATTTGACTGATTGCTCCCCGCTTTGCAGCGCAAATGCCGTCAGGAGCATATAGTCAAGATGCATATGAGTGCATCTGAGGTCGTCAGGTGAACGGGGCGGAGCCGCGGCGGGAATAGTGATGAAGATCGCTCATCTGCGTCTTGACATCTGATCGGAATGCGTTCGAACGCCCGCTTCGGCGGCCCTGCGCGGCGGCGAAGTGTCCGATAGCCTGAGGACATGCACTCGCCTATTCAGCAGTACCTCGACTCCGTGCACGAGCGTCTTTTCGATGTTCACGGCGGAGAACAGCCGAAGAACAACCCCTCTCTCGCCGAGGCCGACCCCGATCTGTGCGGCCTGGCGATGACGACCGCTGACGGATATACCTACACCTCCGGTGACGCCGAGGTGCCCTTCTCCATGCAGTCGATCTCGAAGGTCTTCTGCTACGCGATCGCGCTGCAGGACCGCGGCTTCCGGTATATGGATTCGAAGATCGACGTCGAGCCCTCCGGCTCCTCCTTCAAGGACCTTTCCAGCGAGGCCAACACCGGCAGGCCGAAGAACCCGCTCATCAACATCGGTGCGATCGCTGCGACCGCGCAGATTCTCCCGGACTCCGACGGCGAGGTCTTCGACAAGATCCTGCGCATCATGTCCGACTGCGCGGCCCGCCAGCTGGAGGTCGACGAGATCTCCTATGAGGCCGACCGCGACGGCGGTATGCACAACCGCGCGCTGTCGTGGTTCCTCGCCTCATGGGGCATCATCGACGGCGACCCGCTGCCGGCTTTCGACGACTACAGCCGACAGTGCGCGATCCTCACGAGCAGCAAGGACCTGTCGATCATGGCCTCGACGCTGACGAACCTCGGCGTCAATCCGGTCACCGGCAAGCGGGTGTTCTCCCGGTCGGTCGCCCAGCGCGTCATGTCCGTCATGCTCACCTGCGGCATGTACGACGACTCCGGCGACTGGGTCTCCTCCGTCGGCATGCCCGCCAAGAGCGGCGTGGGCGGCGGCATCATCTCCGTGCTGCCCGGCCAGCTCGGCATCGCCACCTATGCGCCGCCGCTCGACCGGCACGGCTCCAGCGTGCGGGGGCTCGCAGCCCACCGGATCCTCTCCCGCGACTTGGAGCTGCACTTCGTGCGCACCTCGAAGGCCGGCCTGTCGACGATCCGCGCGCACGAGACCATCGACCATGTGCCCTCGACGACCCGCCGCCCGGAATCCGCCGAGGCGGTGCTCGCCGAGCACGGCTGCCGCGCCCATGTGCTCGAAGTCATGGGCGATCTGCTCTTCTCCGGCATCGAAGTCCTCTCCCGCGAGGTCGCGACCTTCGGCAGCGAGACGGTGTGCGTCGTCGTCGACCTCTCACGTGCCGATCACGTCGCCGAGGTGTCGATCAAGGCGATCTCCCGGCTCGCGACCGCCCTGGCGAACGTCGGCACTGCGCTGGCGCTCGTCGACCCGTTCGACCGCTTGGACTCGCTGCTGGTGCCGGTCGATATGCGGGTCGAGATCTTCGAAGACCGCAACGATGCGCTCACCTGGGCAGAGGATCAGATCCTCATCGAGTTCGGCGATGACTCCTGCTTCCCGGACGATTCGATCGCCACGCCGCTGATGTTCTCCGGCCTTGATGAGACGATCCGCAAGAAGTTCGTCAGCCTGCTCAAGCGCGAGGAGTACGAGACCGGCGAGATGGTGCGCCGGGTCGGCGATGAGTTCGACGGCATCCGCTTCATCGTCTCCGGTGAGATCCACACGATGACCGCTGAGGACGAGGGCGGGGAGATCATCGCCCAGCTCGTGGCCGGCATGTCCTTCGGCGAGCTGGCGCTCAACGAGGTCTACAACCAGCCCTTCGATGTCCGGGCGGCGGAGCCCACCGTCGTCGAGCTGCTGTCGAAGAGCGCCATCGAGAAGCTCGAGAAAACCGATCCTGAAGCCGCGGCCCTGCTGTGGCGGGCCATCGCGGTCGAAGGCTTCATCCGCCTCGGGCAGATCATGCGAGGAGTCAACTGATGTTGGAGCAGTTCCTCGCCGACCACGGATACGAGCACACGCCCGGCGGTGAGAGCAAGCCGTGGGTGATCGCCCACCGCGGCTACTCCGGGGCGGCCCCGGAGAACACCCTGGCGGCCATCGAAGCCGCCCGCGTCATCGGCGCCGAATGGATCGAGATCGACATCGGCATCAGCGCCGCCGGCACCCCGATCGTGCTGCACGATACGACGCTCGGGCGCACCACCACGATGTCGGGGACCGCCTCGCAGATGAGCGATGAGCGGATCTCCCTGGCCGATGCCGGCTCGTGGATGGGCCCGGGATTCATCGGCCAGCGGGTGCCGAAGCTGCGCACCGTGCTGAGCAACCTCGCCGACTTCGAGGGCAATCTGCTGCTGGAGTTCAAAGACGACTGGGCACCGGGTGCGATCGCCCAGGTCACCGACGACATCATGGCCACCGGGATGGCCGACCGGCTCATCCTGCAGAGCTTCTCGCCCAAGACGCTCACCATCCTGCGCGACCTCATTCCGATGGTCGCCCGCGGTCTGCTGCGCATGGTGCCCCGCCCAGAGGACAAGACCCTGGCCGCAGAGCTCGATGTCACCTTCTACAACCCGTCTCGGCGCGGGTTCTTCCTGCGGCAGCCGCTGCTGGAGGAGTTCATGACCGAGGGGTACGGCTGCTTCGTGTGGACGTCGAATTCTCCCGCGGACTGGGAGCGGCTCATGGCCGCCGGCGTGCACGGCATCATCACCGATCATCCGGGCCGTCTGCAGGGCTATCTGGCCGCCAAATACGACGCGGACTGAGACCCGGGCAGCGGATTTTGTCAGGGCTTGGAAAGTGTGTATAGTGTTTTCTCGTTGCCCCGATAGCTCAGTCGGCAGAGCATCTCCATGGTAAGGAGAAGGTCAAGGGTTCGATTCCCTTTCGGGGCTCTCGTGCCGCTCGAAAGCGGTACCGCGGCGGGGTAGCTCAGATGGTTAGAGCGCACGACTCATAATCGTGAGGTCGCGGGATCGAGCCCCGCCCCCGCTACCACTGAAGCAGAGCCTCCACCCTTCGGGTGGGGGCTTCGCTCATTCACGAGCTCATTACCGAGCAACTCGGCGAGCGAAAGATTCAGAGCAGTAGCCGTGAGCATCAGCTCGGGCACTGAGAACGGGAGCACTCCCCGTAGGCGCTTGGAGATGGCGGACTGGCCGATACCAAGGAGTTCCGCGAGCCATAACTGATTGAGGCCCCGACGGGCTAGCCATGCGCGCACCTCTGCGGCCACTGGATCGCCCCGAGTTTGGTGGAGAGTTCATAGCGGTACGTCAGCCACCACTGGCCGACTGGTTTCAGTGTAGTAGTGTTCCTCGAACTGCGCTGGAGCGAG
>NZ_JBHMAU010000028.1:0-86228 GCF_042429315.1 Brevibacterium otitidis
GTGCCAGAGGTCGTGGTAGCTGGCAATGACCTCGCTTGCGGGCATGATGGCGGCCTCGATGTTGGTGACGTAGCCTTTCCAGCCGGTGAGCTTCATCGCCTGCTCGTAGGCCTTCTCGTCGAAGGCTTTCTCCTCGTCAGTGACTTTCACGAACCGGGCCTTCTTCGCTGGTTTGTCCCCGTCGATGATCGCTAGCGCGCGGTTGCGTTGGAGGTTCAGGGTCCGGGCATCTCGCAGGGCGCGTTTGCGCCGGTACTGCCAGATCGCCCGCCACTGATCCGGATGCTCCTGAGGGTTCCAGACGGGTTCACGCCTGACGTTCACGCGCGCTGGGTCCAGCCGCTTGGCTCCTTTCGGAGTCAGCGTGTCTACGGTCGTGCCATCGGCGGCGTGATCGCCGTTGAAGGCGAAATGGGCAGCCAGGTCGTGTGGGGCTTTGGCCTGTCGGGATCCGACGATGAATCGCAGTCCAGCCTCGTCGATGGCTTTCAGGTTCTTCGCTGAGAGCATCCCGGCATCAGCCGCGACGANGTGATCGAAGCACTTCGCCGCGATCCTGCCGCGATAGTCCCGCTCCTTAGCCCGGGCCAGACAGGCAAGGAACGTATTGCGGTGGACAACATCGACACCGAGCTCACCGAGAACCCGGACACTATCGGACTTCGAGGTCGGTTCGACCAGGCGGGCGAGCACGAGCTGGAAGAACGCTTCATCGTCAACAGCATCGAAACCCAACCGGGCATACACGGCCCGGATCGTGTCAATCAGGATCCCTGACCGGCTCGACTTCACCACCGCACCAGCGGCCCGCGGCTTGTCTTCGACGTCGAACTCCAGCGGCAGCTGCCACGGATCAGCCAGCTTCGCCTTCCCCGCAGCCACTAACGCTGCGAGCTGTTCGGGCGTGTACGCCGAACCGAGATGCTCCACGATCCGATACCGGCCACCAGTCTTATCGACGATCTGCACAGCCGTCGCTCCCGAAGCAGTCGGAACCCTACGCACGAACGGATTCATACCCCCATATTAGTCACCCACCACGACCGAGCCCGACTCGCTGACCAGCACAAACAAACCAAAAGCTCCGAAAACCCCGCCAACCTGTGCAAGTCAGGTGATCTGCTCACGGCCAAACAGCAGGAGAGGATCGTAGACCTCTTCGCCGACGCCAACTTCACCGCCGTCGAAGTCACCTGGGCCGTCTATCAAGACATTGTGCGCGCCTACCGAACCAACGACGGCAACGAGGGCAAGAAGCTCTTACAAACAGTCATCGACGATCTGACGACGAATCTGCCGACAGGACTGGCCGAACTCAAGCGGTTAGGACAGACTCTGAAGCGTCGAGCTGCTGATATCCTGGCGTTCTTCACCCGACCGGGAACATCGAACGGGCCTACCGAAGCGATCAATGGCAGGCTCGAACACCTACGGGGCTCAGCACTCGGCTTCCGCAACCTCACGCACTACATCGCGAGAAGTCTGCTCGAGTCCGGCGGCTTCAGACCAGTTCTACACTCTCAATTACGATGAGCCGTTAAAGTCCACTCATCATCAGGGACCTCGATGCTTATCCCCAGCACCCCTGCCCGATCGGCGTGCCCACACTCAACTCTGAAGAGCCGGTTAAGTTGCCGTGACCGACCCCTTGGGTTTGCGTTAATATCTGATCCTCGACCTGTCGTGCGGTTTGTTTGCCGGTGGTTTCCAGTTGGTGAATTTCGTTGAGATTGCCCTAGAAGGGGGAATGTGAAAACTGATAGTCGCGCACAACTGGTGTACGTGCTGACCGTCTCCGTGACGTGGCTCGTGGTGATGCTTGCTGCGGGGTTGATGATCTCCGGCGGGACCCTGAGCCTGACCGACGCGATGCTTCTGGTATTCCTCCTGTCGCCTTTCATCGTCGGTCTTATCATCGCTGAGATCCTCGTCTTCTGCATGAAATTCCGCAGCTTGTTATCGGTCCCAGGATGGAAACGCGTTCTGAGAATCTATCTGACGTACATTGTGATTCCGGGGCTCTGTGGCTATCTTTTCGGAACAGCTACCGCGGCGCTTGTCGATCGGCGCCGTGAATACTTCTCATGGGCCGATATCGTCCTCACGCACGCTGCGCTCCTGGCCTTTCCTGCGGCGGCGTTCTGCGCCATTGGTCTGATCGTCCTTCCGCTGGGAGCCCGCCAGAGAAGCTGAGGACACCGTAGGCTTGAGGGTATGACGACTGCACCACGTGACGCACAGGCGCCGAACGCCCAGCGCATCCCCACCGACCGCACCCACCACGGCCACACCTTCACCGACGACTACGAATGGATGCGGGACAAGGACTCCCCGCAGGTGACCGCCCACCTGGAGGCGGAGAACGCCTACACCGCCGCCCGCACAGCACACCTGGAGGGCCTGCGCGAGACGATCTTCACCGAGATCCGCACACGCACGAAGGAAACCGACATGTCCGTGCCGGTCCGGCGCGGCAGCTGGTGGTACTTCACCCGCACCGAGGAGGGCAAGGACTACGGCATCTCCTGCCGCGCCCCGATCAGCGGCCCAGACGACTGGACCCCGCCCGAGGTGGCCGACGGCCAGCAGCTGGCAGGCGAGGAGGTCATCTTCGACTCCAATGCTGAGGCCGCCGGCAGCGAGTTCTTCTCCCTCGGCTCCTTCAGCATCTCACCCGATGGCACGAAGCTCGCGTGGGCGGCCGACCTGACCGGCGATGAGCGCTACACGCTGCGCATCCGCAACCTGGAGGCAGGCGAGGATCTGCCGGAGGTCATCGAGAACACCTTCGCCGGGGCGACCTTCGACGGCACCGGCGAATACGTCTTCTACACCACCTGCGACGACGCCTGGCGACCCGACACCGTGTGGCGCCACCGCCTCGGGACCGGGGCAGAAGCAGACGTCGAGGTGTTCCACGAACCCGATGAGCGGTTCTTCGTGGGCGTCGGGCTCACCCGTTCGCAGAAGTACGTGTGCATCGTCACCGGGTCGAAGACGACCGAAGGCTGGTGGGTGCTGCCCGCCGATGAGCCGACCGGTGAACCGACGGCGGTGTGGGAGCGTCAGCAGGGTGTCGAGTACAGCGTCGAGCACGCGATCGTCGCCGGTGAGGACCGGTTCATCATCACCCACAACCGCGACCGCGCCGACTTCGACATCGTCGACGTGCCTGCGGCAGACCCGGCAGGCGAGGGCCGGCCGGTGCTGGGCGGGGACATGACCGGCTACCGGATCGAAGACGTCGACGCGTTCGCGGGCCACCTCGTCATCTCCTACCGGCACGGCGGATTTGCCCGCGTGGGCACCGTGGCGATCACCGCATCGGAAGCGGCGCCCTACGGGACGCTTGCGGAGATCGCCGTTGACGAACCCGTCGGCACACTCGGCACCGGCGCGAACCCGGAGTTCGAGCAGCCGCGGCTGCGGCTGACCTACACGTCGATGGTGACGCCGGGGACCGTGTTCGCCTACGACATGGACACCGGGCAGCGGACCGTGCTCAAACGCCAGCCGGTGCTCGGCGGCGTCGACCTGGACGCCTATGAGCAGGAGCTCATGTGGGCCCGGGCTGAGGACGGGACCGAGGTGCCGGTCTCGCTCGTGTGGAAGACCGGCGCCCGGGATGCCGGCCCGGCACCGATGGTGCTCTACGGCTACGGCTCCTATGAGCTGAGCATGGACCCCGGTTTCAGCGTCAAGCGGCTATCGCTGCTCGACCGCGGCGTCGTCTTCGCGATCGCCCATGTGCGCGGCGGCGGAGAGATGGGTCGGCACTGGTACGACGAGGGCAAGACGACCGCCAAGCGCAACACCTTCACCGATTTCATCGCCGTAGCCGACCACCTCATCGGCACCGGGGTGACGAGCTCGGAGAAGCTGGTGGCCACCGGTGGGTCGGCCGGCGGGCTGCTCATGGGCGCGGTGGCGAACATGGCCCCGGACCGGTTCGCCGGGATCAGTGCGCATGTGCCGTTCGTCGACGCGCTCACCTCGATCCTCATGCCGGAGCTGCCGCTGACCGTCATCGAATGGGAGGAATGGGGCGATCCGCTGCACGACCGGCAGGTGTATGAGTACATGCGCTCCTACTCTCCGTACGAGAACGTCACCGAACAGGACTACCCGAAGATCCTCGCGATCACCTCGCTCAACGACACCCGGGTGCTCTACGTCGAACCGGCCAAGTGGGTTGCCCGGCTGCGCGAGGTCGGTGCGGATGCGCTGCTGAAGACGGAGATGTCGGCCGGTCACGGCGGGGCATCCGGGCGCTATGACGCGTGGAAGGAAGACGCATTCGACTACGCATGGATGCTCGATGTCCTGGGCAGGAGCGATGTGAGCCGCTAGAGTCGAAGAAACTGATCCCGTTGCGGATCGCGTGGAACCAGAAGTCATCGCTGCGTGGTTCGTGCCGAAAGGAGACTGCGAACGATGCTGCGAAAACTCCACGACATGCTGCACCTGCGCACCTCGCCGGTGATCTTCTTCGCCTCGGCCGGCATCATCCTGCTGTTCGTGCTCGGCACCATCGTCTTCACCGAGCAGCTCGATGCCGCGGTGTCGGCAGCCTCGGCGTGGCTGCTCGACACGCTCGGCTGGTTCTACATCCTCGGCGTGACGCTGTTCCTCATCTTCCTCATCTACATCGCCTTCTCCCGCTATGGGCGGGTCAAGCTCGGCCGCGACGACGAAGAGCCCGAGCATTCGGGCCGGGCATGGTTCGCGATGCTGTTCGCCGCCGGCATCGGCACGATTCTCATGTTCTGGGGTGTCGCCGAGCCGATCAGCCATCTCGGCAGCCCGCCGCGCGCCGGCCTCGGCATCGAGGCCGGTACCGCGGAGGCGGCCCGGGATGCAATGAACTTCACGCTGTACCACTTCACGTTCCACACGTGGACGATCTTCGCGCTGCCGAGCCTGTGCTTCGCCTACTTCATCCACAAGCGCAACCTGCCCGCCCGGGTGTCCTCGATCTTCCAGCCGATGCTCGGCGAGAAGATCCACGGCCCGATCGGCAAGATCATCGACACCGTCGCGATCGTCGGCACCGTCTTCGGTGTGGCTGTTTCGATCGGTCTGGGCACCCTGCAGATCAACGGCGGGCTCTCCCAGCTCTTCGGAGTGCCGGAGAACGCCGGCTGGCAGCTCATCATCATCGGCGTCGTCACCCTTATCGCCCTGACCTCTGTGTCGCTGGGGCTGGAGAAGGGCATCAAGGTGCTGTCGAACGCCAACATCGTCATCGCTGTTCTGCTGCTGCTCTTCGTCCTCTTCACCGGCCCGACGCTGTACATGATCAAGGGCACCATCGAGTCCTTCGGCTCCTACATCGTCACCCTGCCAGAACTCGCCTTCTGGAACGACACCATCGCCGAATCCGGCTGGCAGTCGACGTGGACGGTGTTCTACTGGGCATGGACGATCACCTGGTCGCCGTTCGTCGGCATCTTCATCGCCCGCATCTCCCGCGGCCGCACCATCCGCCAGTTCGTCACCGGCGTGCTCGCGGTGCCGGCGACCTTCTCGGTCATCTGGTTCGGGATCTTCGGCTGGGGCTCGTTTGCCATCGAGGGCATCGGCCGGCAGTCCGGTGACGGCGGACTCGTCAAGCGGGTCGTCGACGACGGCGACATCCCCGGCGCGCTGTTCGCGTTCCTCGAGCACTACCCGCTGGCCTTCGCCGTCTCCGTCGTCGCGATCCTCGTGGTCGTCGTCTTCTTCGTCACTTCGATGGACTCCGCTGCACTCGTGACCGACACGATGACGAACGGGCATGAGGACTACAACCCGCTCGGCCAGCGGATCTTCTGGGCCCTGGCGATCGGGCTGGTGACCGCGACCCTGCTCGTGTTCTCCGGTTCCGGCGGGCTCGAGGCGCTGCAGTCGACGATCATCCTCGTCGGTCTGCCGTTCTTCATCTTCGGCTACTTCGAGATGTACCTGCTGCTGCGCGCCCTGCGTGAGGACGCCGGCGTGCTGCCGCCGATGCGCACGAAGCAGTGGAAGAAAGTCCTGCCACCGGAGGAGTACATCCGCCGGCTGCGCGATGACGAGTACGAGACCGAGGAATGCGTCGTACTGCCCGAGGCGGAGGGGGAGGCTCCCGATGTCATCGACCCGTACGAACCGCAGCGCCGCTGGTTCCGCCGCTCCGACGGCACCCTGTCGTCGCGGACCGGTTCGAAGCGCCTGCCGCCGCGCGAGAGCGGACGGTATCCCGACAGGTTCGGCTCGCATCAGGGGTGATGGCCCCATCGGGGTTGTTCCTCGGTTCTCGCACAGCAGATATGCATCTTGTCGAATCGGTGACAGTGGACGTCTATTGGTCTCCCGGATGCGCCACTGACCGACTATGCGGTCATCGGGCTGCTTGTCCTGCTGCTCATCTCGATGAGCATCTTCATCGTCGCCCTCGTGCGGCGGCCGGGCGTCCGGCTGGGCACAAGTCTGCTCGGCGCACTCGCCGTTGTGCTCTTCATCGGCAGCATGGCGGCGTGCGTCGGCTTCCGTGTCAGCTATCCAGACGGAGACGGACTCTGGATCTGTCCGTCGAGTGTCACCACGGCGTTCATTGCGGAATCCGGTGGGCAGCCGCTGCCAGAAGGGGTGGCTGAATGCCGGGGCGACGCTCGTCGCAACGTCGCCATCGCAGCTGTGTCAGCGCTGCTCGGAATCGGCGTGACGGTGTGGGCGTATCTCCGCTCTCGGCGGAAGCCAACAGCCCGGTGACAGCCGCGGACTTGATCCTCAACAGGTCCTCAGCGCCCAGACCCTAGACCCGGCAGAAGGTTGTCTGTACATTTGCAGTAGATCAACGCCGATCACCTGAGGAGACTGACGCTATGACCACGAGCTCGCATCCGCTGCACCACGCCATCGTCATCATCGGAGGGGGCAACGCCGGGCTCAGCGTCGCCGCCCGGCTGCGCAAAGCCGGCAAGACCGACATCGCGGTCATCGAACCGCGCGAACAGCACATCTACCAGCCCCTGCAGACCCTCGTGGGAGGCGGATGCGCTCCTGCTCGCGAGCTGCGCCGCGCCCAGGCCGACGTCATGCCGGCAGGCGTGTCGTGGATCAAGGACTCCGCCACCGAGGTCGATCCGGAAGCCCGCCGGGTGAGCCTGTCCTCGGGTCTGCAGATCGCCTACGACCGGCTCGTCGTCTGCCCGGGCATCCAACTCGACTTCGACGAGGTGCCGGGCATGCGCGAGGCGCTGCAGAGCCCGAACGTCTCGACGAACTACCTGCCCGAGCTCGCCCCCAAGACCTGGCAGCTCATCCAGGCCACCGCCTCGGGCACGGCGCTGTTCACCATGCCGTCTGGCCCGATCAAATGCGCAGGCGCCCCGCAGAAGATCGCCTACCTGGCGTGCGACCACTGGCAGCGCCGCGGCGTGCTGGACAGCATCCGGGTCGTGCTCGTGCTGCCGACGCCTGCGATGTTCGGGGTCAAGGAGTTCTCCGACGAGCTGGAGAAGGTCATCGAGCGCTACGGCATCGAAGTGCATTACAACTCGGAGATGACGAGCCTCGATGCCGAAGCCGGCACCGCGACGATCCGCGACAACGCCGCTGGCACGAGCGAGGAGATCAGCTTCGACATGGCCCATGTGGTGCCGCCGCAGTCGGCGCCGGACTGGATCAAGGAATCCCCGCTGGCAGGCGAGGATCCCAAGGGCTGGATCGACGTCGACAAGCACACGCTCCAGCGTGTGCGCTACCCGGACGTCTTCGCCCTCGGCGATGCCGGATCGACGCCGAACTCGAAGACCGGTGCCGCGATCCGCAAGCAGGCCCCGGTGCTTGTGGCGAACCTGCTGGCAACGCTGAAGGACGAGTTGCTGGCGGAGTCCTATGGCGGCTACGCCTCGTGCCCGCTGACGACCGCGCGCGGCAAGACGATCCTCGCCGAGTTCGACTACACGATGCGCCCGAGGCCGTCGTTCCCGTTCATCGACACAACGAAGGAGCGCACCGACATGTGGGTGCTCAAGCGTCACGGGCTGCCGGCGCTGTACTGGAACGCGATCCTCAAGGGCATGGCCTGAGGTTCTGAAGACAGCGCGGCCCCGGTGAGATGCTTTCACCGGGGCCGCGCAGCGTTACGTGGCCGTCAGCCTCAGCCGAAGTGCTTCGGCATGGGGTGCCGTCGGTTGGGGAAGCCGACAGTAATGTCAGAGCTATGGATATTGCTGAGCGGGTGGCTGATGCAGTTCCCGAGGATGCGACTGCCGGTCGGTGGGGGCGCCTGCGGCCCCAGGTGCTGAAGGTGCTGCAACCGCTGGAGGCCATGACGTCGCCGCGGACCGCCTCGCTGACATACGAGCCGTGGGCGCCCGAGAAAGGGGACGTGCGAACCGACGGAGTGATGCTGCGCATCCCGACCCGCCATCGTGCTGACTCGAACGAGGCGGAAGTCCTGGAGCACATGGGGGATCTCGTGCTCTACATCTATTTCTACTGGGAGCGGTACATCGATGTCTCACTGCAGTTCGCAGGCGACGAGTGGTTCTTCGACGTCGATGATGAAAGCACCCTCGATGCCGACGTGACGCTCATCGCCAAGTACCTGCAACGGATTGTGGCCGGTGAGCTCGGGCCGCTCTATCCGCGTGGCAGCTTTGAACGCAGCTCCATCCGCTCTGCATTCGGGTGTCCTGAGTCGCTTGTCGTGAACGCCGGCGGGAGTGACTTTCGGGCGTTCTTCCGTCTTGTCGCTCAGCCGCGCTTGAGGCGGTTCTATGGTGCGGGTGCCCGCTGGTGTCATGTGGTCGCAGTACACGAGACGGAACTTGAAGTGAGCGTGGTCGACGTGCCGTGTTCTGCACTGGAATTTCAGCAGTTCGACGATTGGGAGATAGCGCTGGAGTTGCAACGAAGCTGAGGAGCTGCGTCATTCCGGCCCCATCATCCCTTCGATGGCGTGACAGCGCCAGGTGTCGTGCTCCCTGTTCCTCACAGATCCGCTCGGAGGATCTGTGAGGAACAGTTCGAGCCTCACCCGAAGTGCTTCGGCAGCGTCGCCTCGTGGGTCTCGCGCAGCTCGGTCACGGAGATCGTGAAGTGGTCGACGAGTTCGAGGGTGGCGTTGCCGTCCTCGCCGGTGTCGGTCATGCCGATGCGGGCGAACGGGAACTTCCGGGCGGTGCACATATCGGTGAACCGCACCTCCTCGGACCGCGGCACCGCGACGATGGCACGCGCCGTCGACTCGGAGAACAGCGCTGTGAACAGGTCGATGCCATCGCGGTCGCACACCTCTTCCAGCCACACCCGCGCGCCGGTGCCGAACCGCAGGACGGCCTCGGCCAGCGCCTGAGCCAGCCCGCCTTCGGACAGGTCGTGGGCGGCATCGATCATGCCGTCGCGGGAGGCGTTGATGAGGATGTCGGCGAGCTCGCGCTCGGCTTCCGGACGGTACTTCGGCGGCACACCGCCGAGGTGGCCGTGCACAACATCGGCCCACACTGAGCCGTCGAGCTCAGCTGCGGTCTCACCGAGCAGGTAGATCGTCTGGCCGGCATCCCGCCAGCCCGAGGGGCTGCGGCGGGCGACATCGTCGAAGACGCCGAGCACACCGACGACCGGGGTCGGGTAGATCGCCGTCTGTCCGGTCTGGTTGTACAGCGAGACGTTGCCGCCGGTGACCGGCACAGCGAGGTCCTCGCAGGCGTGGGCGAGACCGTCGATGGCTTCGGCGAACTGCCACATGATCTCCGGGTCCTCAGGGGAGCCGAAGTTGAGGCAGTCGCTGACCGCCATCGGGCGGGCACCGGAGGTGGCGACGTTGCGGTACGCCTCGGTGAGAGCCAGCTTCGCTCCCTCGGACGGATCAAGGTAGCAGTAGCGGCCGTTGGCGTCGGTGGCGATCGCCACACCCAGGCCGGACTCCTCGTCGATGCGGATGACACCGGCGTCATCGGGATACGCCAGGGCCGTGTTGCCCTGCACGTAGCGGTCGAACTGGCCGGTGATCCAGTTCTTCGAACACAGGTTCGGCGAGCCGAGCAGCTCAAGCAGCGTCGCACGCAGCTCCTCATCGGACTGCGGCCTCGCCAGCCCGGCGGCCTCGACGGTGTTGGCGCGGGTCTCGGCCTGCCAGGACGGTTCGGTGCAGGGGCGCTCGTAGACGGGCCCGTCGTGGGCGACGGAGCGCGGGGGCACGTCGACGATGACATCGCCGTGCCATTCGATGACGAGCCGGCCGGTGTCGGTGACCTCGCCGAGCACAGACGACTCGACCTCCCACTTGCCGGTGATCGCGAGGAACTCGTCGAGCTTCTCCGGGGTGACCACGGCCATCATCCGCTCCTGCGACTCCGACATGAGGATCTCCTCCGGCGTCAGCGACGGATCGCGCAGCAGCACATCGTCGAGCTTGACGTGCATGCCGCCCTCACCGTTGGAGGCCAGCTCCGAGGTCGCGCACGAGATGCCGGCGGCACCCAGGTCCTGGATGCCCTCGACGACACCGGCGGCGAACAGCTCCAGGCAGCATTCGATGAGGACCTTCTCGGCGAACGGGTCGCCGACCTGCACAGCCGGGCGCTTCGAGGGCTTCGTGTCGTCGAACGACTCCGAGGCGAGGATCGAGGCGCCGCCGATGCCGTCGCCGCCGGTGCGCGCACCGAAGAGCACGACCTTATTGCCCACGCCCGAGGCGTTGGCCAGGCGGATGTCTTCATGCTTCATGACGCCCACGGCGAGGGCGTTGACGAGCGGATTGCCCTGATAGGAGGGGTCGAACCAGGTTTCGCCGCCGATGTTGGGCAGGCCGAGGCAGTTGCCGTAGCCGCCGATGCCGGCGACGACGCCGTGGACGACGCGGGCGGTGTCAGGGTGGGAGATCTCGCCGAAGCGCAGCTGGTCGAGCACGGCGACCGGGCGGGCGCCCATCGAGATGATGTCGCGGACGATGCCGCCGACTCCGGTGGCCGCCCCCTGGTAGGGCTCGACGTAGGAGGGCGAGTTGTGGGATTCGACCTTGAAGGTCACCGCCCAGCCTTCGCCGATGTCGACGACGCCGGCGTTCTCCCCCATGCCGACGAGCAGATGCTCACGCATCTCATCGGTCACGTGCTCGCCGAACTTGCGCAGGTGGACCTTCGAGGACTTGTACGAGCAGTGCTCGGACCACATGACGGAGTACATCGCCAGCTCCGCCGAGGTCGGCCGGCGCCCGAGGATCTCGCGGATCTGCTCATACTCGTTGGCCTTGAGTCCCAGCTCCGCGTAAGGCTGCTCGACATCCGGGTTCGCTGCGGCGAACTCGACGGTCTCCTTGACGTGCTTGTCCGACATACGCCTCGTGTGGTCCTTTCGTGAAATCCCACTCGACATCCTATCTTCAAACCGCGCCCGAGGTGGCCTCCGGGCTGGGATGGGAGAGGCCGGCAGGCGAGGGGAAAGGATCGCCGTGAAGCTTTCGACAGACCCAGAATGGGTGTAAGGATAGGGTCTAAGGTTTCGATCCTGGGTCGAGGAATGAAAGGCTGACGCGATGGTGCGCTGGGACGCAGACACATGGGCCCCGTCGGCAGCGGCGCGGTCTCGTCGCGAGAGATGGGCGGGCAGCTACTGGACGTTCGTGCCGATGTCCCTGACATCCGGTGCAGACTGGCGGATCGACGCGGAACTCGCGGTCAGGGCGGCGCACGTCGAACGCCGGATCCGCGCCATCGGCAGCTCGGAGGCAGCCGGGGCGTTCGAGGGCATCGCTCGTTTCCTCATCCGCACCGAAGCCGTCGCCAGCTCACGCATCGAGGGAGTCAGTCCCTCGGTGAAGAACGTGGTGCTCGCCGAACTCAGCTCGCAGGACGCGCTCAGCGGCTTCGGTCATCAGGCGGCCGAAGTGGCAGGCAATATCGCTGCAGTCGTGGCGGCTGTCGACACTCTCGGCAGTGCTGCAGCAGTGACGTGGAGCGATCTCGAGGAGCTGCAGCGACAGCTGCTGCCCGGCTTCAGTCAGTTGGGGCTGCGTGAGCGTCAGAACTGGCTGGGAGGTTCGGCCGTCCACCCGGGCGAGGCCGAGTTCATCCCGCCGAAGCCAGAAATCCTGCCGCAAGCGCTTGAGGATCTCATGGCGTTCATCAACGGTGCGGCCACAGGCGGTCTCATCCAGGCGGGACTGGCTCACGCACAGTTCGAAACGCTGCACCCCTTCGCAGACGGCAATGGACGGATCGGACGCGCCCTCATCCACTCGGTGCTCACGCGGCGGGGGCTGACCTCCGGCGCTGTGTTGCCCATCAGCCAGGTGCTCATGACATGGCAGCAGCAGTACGTCGACGGCCTGACGGCTTACCGGGCGACACCGCCGGGTGCCTCGATGACGGGCGCCGAGCCTCCCGCCGCACTCGACATCAGCGCAGGCGTGAACACGTGGCTGGACTTCTTCATCACCGCAGCAGATGCAGCTGTCAGCCAAGCTGAGCGGTTCATGCAGGAGGTGCAGAGCGTGCTCGACGACTACCGTGAGGCGCTCGAATCACAGCTGGCCCGGCGCCCACGCACCGATGCCGTCGTGTGGAAGCTCCTCGAGCTGCTGCCCCGAACTCCGATTCTCACCCAGCGCATCGCCGAGCAGCTGGCGGGTGCGTCAGCGCCATCGGTGCGCAGAGCTCTGCAGCAGCTCAGCGAGGCTGGGATCACCGACAGTCTGGCTGTCGGCAGAGGCATCCGTGGGCATATCGCCCGGGACCTGCTCGACCTCGTCGCGCATGCTGAGCGCAGAATGGCGAGTACGCGCTTCGACACGCAGGTCTCCGCGCCGGTGCGCCCGGCTCCGGCCTCGCCGCCGCCGCGCTGAGCCGCGAATTAGAATGTGGCTATGTCCGTTCCCAAGATCGTCCTGTTCTACGTCTTCACCCCGCTGGCCGACCCCGAGGCGGTGCGCCTGTGGCAGCACGCGCTGTGCGAGCGCCACAACCTCAAGGGCCGTATCATCATCTCCGCTGACGGCATCAACGCCACCGTCGGCGGGGAGATCCATGACGTCAAGCAGTACGTGCGCACGACGAAGAGCTACGCGCCCTTCCGCAAGGCCGACATCAAATGGTCGAACGGCACCGGCGATGACTTCCCGCGCCTGAGCGTCAAGGTCCGCCCGGAGCTCGTCACCTTCGGCAATCCTGATGAGGTCAAGGTCACCGAGGACGGTGTGCAGGGCGGGGGAGTGCACCTCAAGCCCGGCCAGCTGCACAAGCTCATGGACGAACGCGGCGACGACGTCGTCTTCTTCGACGGCCGCAATGCGATGGAGGCCGAGATCGGCCGGTTCCGGAACGCGGTCATCCCGAACACGGACACCACCCGCGACTTCATCGCCGAGATCGAATCCGGTGCCTACGACGACCTCAAGGACAAGCCGATCGTCACCTACTGCACCGGCGGCATCCGCTGCGAGATCCTCTCGGTGCTCATGAAGAACCGCGGCTTCGAAGAGGTCTACCAGCTCGACGGCGGCATCGTCCGCTACGGCGAGACCTTTGGCAACTCCGGGCTGTGGGACGGCTCGCTGTACGTCTTCGACAAGCGCATGCACATGGAGTTCGGCTCCGGCGCCGAATCGCTGGGCCGCTGCCGGGAGTGCGACCAGCCCACCCCGCTGTTCGCCAACTGTGCCGACGAGACCTGCCGGAAGCAGTTCCTGCGCTGCGAGGACTGCGCTGCGGCTGGCAAGCACCCGCACTGCGAGGAGTGCACCGCCGCCGAGGCGGTGGCCAGCTGAGCAGTCAGCTGCGGCTGATCGGGGCGCCGGTCTCCTCGTCGATCCACTGTCGGCTGCCGTCGGCGGCCACGTCGAGGCACAGCTCGGTGCCGACCGGCAGGTCCCAGATCTCGATGAGAGCCGGTTCGATCGTGCACAGCTCGTTGAAGTCGGCGATCGTCCAGTTCGCCGGATCCGACAGGTAGTCCGATTCGTCGATCTCGCTGAGGATCCGCCAGCCGTTGTCGGCCGGGTCCTTCGAGGTCTCCCGATGCGCCCAGCAGATC
The DNA here is from genome assembly GCF_042429315.1 of Brevibacterium otitidis. Lineage (NCBI taxonomy): Bacteria > Bacillati > Actinomycetota > Actinomycetes > Micrococcales > Brevibacteriaceae > Brevibacterium > Brevibacterium otitidis. Next base: position 14,002 of record NZ_JBHMAU010000028.1, read on the forward strand.
GGGCCGCGTCCGGTGTAGGCGTTCGTCGTGACGAGACAGGCCCCGGCGTTGGGGATGAAGTCGGTCATCGTGGTTCCTCAGGGTTCGGGGAATCCTCACGGTCAGGTCGGCGGCTGAGCAGCGCACGGATGTAGGCGGGGATGATGAAGGCCAGCGCGAGGACCCCGCCGGCCAGCGCGACCCAGGTGACGGGGCCCGAGGGAACGAATTCGCGGACGAGCAGCATCCCGACCATGACGAGCAGACCCAAGGTCATGAGCGTGCCGGGGCTGGCGTTCCGAAGCCAGGTCATCGTCGTCGGTCCATTTCCCGCGGCCAGAGGGTGATCATCATCGAAATGATGATGAGCCCCAGGGCGATCGCAGCAGATCCGCCGGTCAGCAGCACGATGAGACCGGCGACTGCCAGGACGACGGCGGCCAGGTATGCCAGATGTCTCATGAGTGTCACCTCTCAAGGGTGGGGCTAGGTATTCACCTTGTCATCGTCCGATCGTGCAGCACAACTGGAGGCGACCGTCTCTTGGGATGTAGCTGGAATGGGAACAGTGTCCTCACAGATGCCGGGATGATGACGGCAAGCGTAGTGAGCGCGGCCAAGGTTCTTGGGTCATTGGGCAAAGATTCACGCACTCGCGGTAGCGCCACCATCGCGGTCGGCCCGGTGGACCTCAGGCTGCTCGCGATGGTGGCGCTACTGGCGTCATGCTGTCTGATCTCCTGGGCGATGGTGCCGCTCTGGACCACGCCGATCACGTGAACGCTGCCAGAAGGTGATCATCAAGGAGAGCACTATCAGTCCTAGGGCAGCTTCAAATGAGTGGTCGATGAGTCCGAAGCCGTCACCGAACAGCACCGCGAGACCGAGGACTGACAGGGCTATGGACAGTGGGTATCCGATTTTCATGTTCGCCGTCCTTCAACGGTTGGGCCCATTTCAGTGGGAGCGGATGAATCGTCCGTTACCGCGGCCAGCAGATGGTAGGGCCGATGTGTGGCTTCTTAATGGAGATTCCTTTGTTGGACCAGTTGCAGAGCCCGGCGATTCCACCGGCTGCGGCGAACGCTCCTGCAATCACTCCAGCAACGGCGCCGCCTACACCGGTCCACGACATGATCGCCGCGGTCAGACCACTGACCCCAGCACCTGCGGCGAGAATCTTTTGTGTCTGTCCTACTGCGTAGTTGTCGAGCCACACCTCGAATCCCCACCAATGGGCTTTGAAGCCTCCATGCGATTTCTGAACGATGAAGTTGCCGCCCTCGGTCTGTTTAGCTTCTGCAGATGACGAGATCTTTTTGAGTTCGGAGTTCGTCTTCTCGATCGCCTTTTCTACCAGCTGTACCTCTGATTGAGGAAATGTCTTTCCTTTGGGGAGATTGAGGGCGTAAGCGCCTTGCTTATTCTGAGTGACGTATGGATCATATTTCTGAATGAGCTTGTCGTTCAAGCCTTCGGCAGACGTGACTTTCGAATTGTTGCTCGCTCCAGATGCCGAAACGGTCTGACCGGCCGTGCTCACATCAGCGTGCTGATTCTCCTTTGTATCTGCGTGAGCTGGCAAAGTGCTCATCAGTGAAGCAACCAGAGCAGCGGTCGTGAAGATTGCGCCCGTTTGAATCTTCTTGATATGCATTTCATCTTCCTATCGTATTTGGGCTCCTGCCGCGATTGGTGTGACCATTCTTACACCGCCGCGAGTTCAGCGCCACAGTTGATAGGTGTCAGGTGCCATTTTCTAGATTTCTAAGACTGTTCATTCAGGTTATGCTCATGAATATGGGACTATTGCAGTACGATGTTCGTTCAATATTAGCCCGTCAGCCGCCGAAGAGCCTCTTGAAGAAGCCCTTCTTCTTCGGCTTCTCCTTCTTCTCCGGCTCCGGCACAGGCTCCGGCACAGGCTCGGGGGCCGGCTCCTCGGCTGCCGGGGCCGGAGCGACGGGCCCCGGTGCGGGCTCGGGGGCCGGCTCCGGTTCCGGTGCGGGCGTGGGCTCGGCGACCGGTTCGGCAGGTGCCGGGGCAGGCTCGGGCTCCACCGCCTCGGGAACGGGTTCCGGGGCCGGTTCCTCGGCCGCCGGGGCGGGCGTGGTCGCAGGTGTGGAGCCGTGGCCGGCGAACTGCTCGGCGGCCTCGCCCTGCAGCGGCTGGTGCAGGGAGCAGTTGGTGATGCGGTTCTGCTCATCGAAGGTGACATCGGCGCTGCCGTCGGCGGCGAGCAGGCGCAGGCCGGTGCCCTCCAGCTCGGCCAGCGGGAACCCGCGCTGCTGGGAGTAGGCGATGAGTGCGCCCCGGTGATCGGTCACCTCGGTCTCGGTCAGGCCCTGGGCCAGGGAGCGGACGAGGTCGCGGATCTCCGGTTCGCCGAGGGTCAGTTCGGGGTGCTCGACGAGCAGCCACACGACCGAACCGCCGCCGGCATCGACCGGGTAGTGCGCCCACGTGCCGGTGATCGTCTTGGCGGCAAGCGTCAGGCGCAGGGCCAGCTCATCGGAGAGGTCAATCTCCTCGGTGGTGAACTCCGTGAGCTCATGAGCCGCGCCGTGCCTGCGGACGGTGTGGGAGAGGTCGACGACCGGGGCGGGGAAGCCGTTGATGTTGTCCCAGCCCCAATGCCAGGTCTGGGTCTGCTGGGACTCGCTGCCGAGCATGTGGGCGCGCACGTCGAGGCTCTGCTCGCCGGTGAAACGCAGCGTCGGCGGTTCGGCGCCGAAGTCGACCTCCCAGTCGGCACCGGCGATCCGGCGGCCGAAGGCGGCCTGCATCTCAGAGGACAGGAAGACGGCCCGATTGACGAGGTCCTGCAGCGTGTCAGTCATAGTCCCAACTCTAGCGCTCAGGCGCTGACGAGTGCGGAGATGACCGAGATGAAGAAGCCCTGTCCGTCGAGTCCGGTGCGCATGCCCTCAGTCGTGTCGGGACCGTACCCGGCTTCGACGGCGTGCTCGGGGTGGGGCATGAGGCCGACGATCCGGCCGGTGGCATCGGTGATGCCGGCGATGTCGCGGCGGGAGCCGTTCGGGTTGACCTCCAGATAGCGGGCCACGACCCGGCCCTCGCCTTCGAGCATGTCGAGCGCGGCGTCATCGGCGATATAGCCGCCTTCGCCGTTCTTGAGTGGGATGACGATCTCCTGACCGTCGGCGAAGTCGCTCGTCCACGCGGTGCGGGCGTTCTCGATGCGCAGCTTCTGGTCACGGCAGACGAACTGCTGGGAGTCGTTGCGCACGAGCGCGCCGGGCAGCAGGTGGGCTTCGCACAGCAGCTGGAAGCCGTTGCAGATGCCGAGGACGGGCATGCCGTCCTTCGCGGCGGCGATGACGGAGTCCATGATCGGGGCGAAGCGGGCGATCGCACCGCAGCGCAGATAGTCGCCGTAGGAGAACCCGCCGGGCAGGATCACCGCATCCACGCCGTCCAGGGATTCATCGGCATGCCACAGGTGCACCGCCTCGGCGCCGGCCAGGGTGACCGCGCGCGCGGCATCCCGGTCATCGAGGGTGCCGGGGAAGGTGACGACGCCGATCCGGGCGCCCGCAGCGCCCGGGGCCGCAGCCGTCGAGGCGGGCGCGCCGATGAGGGGGCCGCCGGCAGTGTAGGCGCTGCGGTCGGTCACCGGGCACCTGCCTCGGCACCGGCAGCGTCGACACCGGCATCCTCGACGCGCACGGCGACGACGTTCTCGATGACGGGGTTCGACAGCAGCTTCTCCGCGGCATCGCGGACATCGGCCAGCACCTCATCGGTGGCCTCACCGTCAACGGTGAGCTCGAAGCGCTTGCCCTGCCGGACGTCGGTGAACCCGTCGAATCCCAGCCGGCGCAGCCCTGAGCTGATCGCCTTGCCCTGCGGATCGAGGATCTCCGGCTTCGGCATGACCTCGACGACGACACGTGCCATGTCCACGTTCTCCCTTATGCGATGTGCGCGGCTGACCGGCAGCCGACCGTGAGCAGTCTCAATCCTAACAGCGCCCACAGCCCGGGCAGCCTCTGGTAGCGTGACCGCGAATCGCGCAGTCTCTGCCGCTGACGACGCGGCCGGAAGGGCAGGTGGCCATGTCTGCCGCACCACAGCTGCCGGCGACATTCGACCGGGTCGTGCTCATCGCCGATCCCGGCACCCCGACCAAGCGGGCCGAAGCCGCCAAGGACGAGCTCGCCGAGCGCCTGGCCATCGAGCTCGAGCAAGACGTCAGCGTCGAGGTTCGCAGCGCAACCCTGCTCCTGACCCCGGAGTTCGAACTCGATATGGAATCCGCCGAGGAGCTCGCTGAGCTCACCGAACCGGCCCACGCCACAGTGTTCCTCACCGAGATCCCGCGCCACACCCGCGGCCATCCGCTCATCGCCGAGGTGTTCACCGGCCCGTCGATCGCCGTCATCTCACTGCCGACCTTCGGGGCGTGGGCCAGATCCGAACGGCTCGTGACGACGATGACGGCCGCGGTCATGCACATGATCGACGGGGACCCGCACGAGCGGCCCTCCTCGGGATTCCGGTGGTCGTCGTGGACCTACGACCAGGAGGACCGCGAGCATCTGCTGCACGCCCACACGTTCACCGGCGGGCCGCGCATGGCGATGGGCATGATCATGGCCAATGAGCCGTGGAAGGCGGTGCCGAAGCTCTCGAGTGCGCTCGCCGCCGCCGCGGCCGCCGGCGCCTTCGGCATCTTCTACACCTCGATCTGGCAGATGGCCGACTATCTGCCGACCGCCCGGCTCATCCTCATCGGGCTGCTGTCGATCACGCTCGTGGCGACCTGGCTCATCTTCGGCCACCGGCTGTGGGACAAGCCCAAACGCGAATCCCTGGCCGCGGTGACGGTGCTGTACAACTTCTCGACGGTGGTGACGCTGCTCGTCGGGGTGGCGCTGGTCTACCTCATCCTCTTCGTCGTCATTCTGCTGTCCTCGCTCATCGTCATCGACGCCCAATTCATGGCCGATGTGCTCGGTGATGAGACGGAGTGGAACGACTACGTCGAGCTCGCGTGGCTCTCCGCCGCGCTCGGGCTGTTCGCCGGTGCGATCGGTGCGAGCTTCGACTCGGATACGGATCTGCGCCGGCTCACCCACGGGCAGCGTGAGTGGATGCGCACCCCGGAGGTCGATCCGGCCGGGGAGTGAACCGGGCTCAGCCGGGGAAGGTCTCGCCGGTGATGCGTTCGAAGGCGTCGATGTAGCGCTGCCGGGTCTTGGCGACGATCTCGGCGGGCAGGGCCGGCGGGGCCTGGCCGGAGTCCTTGTCCCAGCCGGAGTCCGGGCCGGTGAGCCAGTCGCGGACGAACTGCTTGTCGAAGCTGGCCTGCACCTGGCCCGGTGCATAGCTTTCAGCATCCCAGAACCGGGAGGAGTCCGGGGTCAGCACCTCATCGGCGAGCAGCACCCGGCCGTCGGCATCCCGGCCGAACTCGAACTTCGTATCGGCGAGGATGATGCCGCGCTCCCGGGCGATCTCCTCAGCCCGGGTGTAGATGCGCAGGGTGACATCGCGCAGCAGCTCGGCATCCTCCTCACCGAGCAGCTCGACGGTCTTCTCGAAGCTGATGTTCTCGTCGTGATCGCCGAGCTCGGCCTTGGTGGCCGGCGTGAAGATCGCCGGTGTCAGCTTGTCGGCCTCGCGCAGGCCAGCGGGCAGCGCGACCCCGCACACCGCACCGGTGCGCTTATAGTCCTTCAGGCCCGAACCGGTGAGGTACCCGCGGGCGACGCATTCGACCGGGAACATGTCCAGAGGCCGGCACACGAGCGCCCGCCCGGCCACCGCCTCGGGAACGTTCGTGGAGATGACATGGTTGCCGATCACCTCGGCGAGCTGGTCGAACCACCACAGGCTCAGCCCGGTGAGCACCGCGCCCTTGTCCGGGATCGGGGTGTCGAGGACGAAGTCGTAGGCGGAGATCCGGTCGCTGGCCACGAGCAGCACGCGCTCGGCGCCAGCCAGTTCGGCCGGGCCGTCTGCGGGCACGTACATGTCGCGGACCTTGCCGGAGTACACGTGCTGCCAGCCCGGCAGGCTCTGCGGTGCGTCGGTGCTCATGGCGGACCTCCTCAGTCGGTGGTGCTAGTCGGTGGTGGACGGAATCGTGATCTGGCCGGCGGCCGCCGCGGCGGCGATGTCGGACCGGTGCTGTTCACCCTCCCAGCTGATGAGCGCGGTCGCGGCGTAGGCGCGTTCGCGGGCCTCGGCGAGTGTCGGTGCGTTGGCGACGACGGAGAGCACGCGCCCGCCGCTGGTGGCCAGCTGGTCTCCCGCGCCCGAGGCGGTCGTCCCGGCGTGCAGGACCATCACCCCGTCCTGGGCGACTGCCTCGGTCAGCCCGGTGATCGGGGAGCCGGTGACCGGCGCCTCGGGGTAGCCGGCGGCGGCCATGACGACGGTGACCGAGGCGTCCGAGGTCCATTCCAGCGGCGGCAGCTCGGCGAGAGTGCCGGTGGCTGCGGCCATGAGCGCGGTGCTGAGCGGGGTCTCCAGGCGGGCGAGGACCGACTGGGTCTCCGGGTCGCCGAAGCGCACATTGAACTCCACGACCCTCAGTCCCTTGGCGGTGAGCGCCAGCCCGCAGTACAGCAGCCCGGAGAACGGGGTGCCGCGGCGGGCCATCTCGTCGACGACCGGCTGGGCGACGGTCGTGACGATCTCGTCGACGAGGCCGGGTGGGGCCCAGGGCAGCGGGGAGTAGGCGCCCATTCCGCCGGTGTTCGGGCCGGTGTCCCCGTCGCCGATGCGCTTGAAGTCCTGGGCCGGTTCGAGTGGGACGGCGGTGGCGCCGTCGCAGAGGACGAAGAGGGAGACTTCGGGGCCGTCGAGGTGGTCCTCGATGACGACCCGGTCGGCGACCGACAGGCACGAGCGGGCGTGGGCGAGTGCGGCCTCGCGGTCGTCGGTGACGACGACGCCCTTGCCGGCGGCCAGCCCGTCGGCCTTGACGACGTGCGGGGCGCCGAACCGGTCGAGGGCAACGGCGGCCTCGTCGACGCTCGTGGCCGCGACCGCCTCGGCGGTGGGCACGCCGGCAGCGGCCATGATCTCCTTGGCGAAGGCCTTCGACCCCTCCAGCACGGCGGCCTCGCCGCTGGGACCGAAGACCGGAAAGGAGGCCTCGCGCAGCGCATCGGCGACACCGGCGACGAGCGGCGCCTCGGGCCCGATGACGATGAGATCGGCGTCGACCTCCGCGGCGAGTGCGGTGACGGCGGCCGGGTCGGCGGCCTCGACCGGGCGGGTGTCGCACATGAGCGCGATGCCCGGATTCCCCGGGGCGGCGACGACAGCGTCGACCTGCGGATCGCGGATCAGACCGGCGACGATGGCATGTTCGCGGGCCCCTGAGCCCAGCACGAGAACCTTCATGCTCACTAGCTTAGTATGCGGACCGGCTCAGCAGGCGGACTGTCCTGGACACAGGACACCGGGGGAGCGCGCACAGGCTTAGAGTGGAGGCATGAGTGCATCCGCCGCCCCCGCAACCGCCACCATGACCGCTGCGCAGGCGGCTGAGCTCGCCGTCATCGAACGCAGCGGGTTCATCGAATCCCGCCATATCGGCTCCGCTGTCGTCCTCGACCCGGATGGCGCCGTCTATGCCTCCGTCGGCACGCCCGAGGCGCCGGTGCTCACCCGCTCGTGCCTCAAGCCGGTGCAGGCGGTGGCGATGATGGACGCCGGTGTCCCGCTCGCCGGGGAAGCCGCGGTGCTCGCCACCGCCTCCCACCGCTCAGAAGCCGAGCATGTCAGGGTCGTCGAGGCGATGCTCGCCGATGCCGGTCTCGATGAGACCGCGCTGCAGTGTCCTGCGGTCGCGCCGGCCGATCCCGACTTCCGCTATCTCACCCGCGCGGAGGGCCGGCAGAGCTCGCGGGTCTTCTTCAACTGCTCCGGCAAGCACGCCGCCTTCCTCGCAGCCTGCGTCCGCAACGGCTGGGACCCGGCCGCCTATCTCGCACCGGACAGCCCGGTCCAGCAGGCCGTCGCCGAGGCGGTCGAACAGTACTGCGGAGCGCCCTCCGATTTCCTCGGCACCGACGGCTGCGGGGCGCCGGTACATGCGATGCCGCTGACCCGCCTGGCCCGGGGCATCGGGCAGATCGCTGCCGGTGCGAGCGAACCGGCCCGGCTGCTGACCGAGGCGGTGCTCGAGCATCCCTGGGCGATCGACGGCCACGGCCGGCCGAATGCGGTGGCGATCGAACGCCTCGGGGTGCTCGCGAAGTTCGGTGCTGAAGGCGTCATGGTCATGGGCACCCGCGACGGCTGGGCGGTCGCAGTCAAATGCCTCGACGGATCGAACCGGATCACCTCGATGGTCGCCCTGGAGCTGCTCGCCCATGCCGGGGCGATCGACGCTGAGGCCGCGCTGCCGGTCATCAGCGATCTGGCCCCGCAGATCACCGGCGGAATCGACGAATACGGTGCCCCAGCCGTCGTCGGGCAGGTGCGCGCCGGGTCGGGCCTGTACGATGCGATGCACGGGAGGGAACAGTCATGAGCATCCGCCGCAGAATCGACCAGACCGAGGGCCGGGCCGCACTGGCCCGTTGGGAGCAGGCCCGCCGTACCGGCGCCGACGCCGTCGAACGGGGCACCCTGGCGATGGCCGTGCGCTACACCCTCGAAGAGCTCGCCGCCCGGCATGAGGGCGGCACCGTCGAAGTGCGCATCCCGCCTTTCGGGGTCACCCAGTGCATCGCCGGGCCCAAGCACACCCGCGGCACCCCGCCCAATGTCGTCGAAACCGACCCCGAGACATGGCTCAAATTGGCGATCGGCGAGCTGAGCTTCACCGACGCACGCACCGCCGACCCCGCCATCGCGTCGGGCACCCGGGCCGATCTGAGCCAGCAGCTGCCGCTGTTCACTCCCGCTGAACTCGCCGGCAGCTGAGCTCATGAACCAGTCACCGACTGCGCGGCGGAGCCCGGCACTCGATGCCGTCATCGTCGGCTCCGGACCCAATGGACTGGCCGCCGCCGTCACCCTCGCCCGCGCAGGGCTGGCCGTCGAAGTGCTCGAAGCGCAGCCGAGCATCGGCGGGGGAGCGCGCACGCTCAACCTCGGGCTCGCTGCCGACCGGCCCGGCGCCTCATCACTGCTCCACGACATCTGCTCGGCCGTCCACCCGATGGCGCTCGCGAGCCCGTTCCTCCTCGACTTCGACCTCGCTTCTCGTGGTGTTGAGCTGGCGGTGCCGGAGATCTCCTACGCCCAGCCGCTCGATGATGAGCCGGCCGCGCTCGCCTGGCGCGACCTCGATAGGACCGCCGCGGGCCTTGGCGCTGACGGCCCGGCGTGGAAGCGGTTCTTCGAACCTTTCGCTGAGCACATCGAGGAGATCGTGTGGTTCTCACTCGGTGATAAGCGGTCCCTGCCGGCCGCCCTGCGCAGCCCGGCAGCACTGGCCAGATCAGCCGGGTTCATGGCCCGGCTGTTCCAGCAGGGGACCCCGGCCTGGAACCTGCCGCTGCGCACCGAACCCGCCCGCGCCCTGCTCGCCGGTGTCGCCTCCCATGCGATCGGCGCGCTGCCCTCACCGGCGACCGCGGCCGCAGCGATGCTGCTGGCGACACTCGCCCACGGCGCCGGCTGGCCGATCCCGGTCGGCGGCTCTCAGGCCATCACCGATGCGCTCGCCGCCGACTTGGAAGCCCACGGCGGGAAGGTCAGGACGGGAGTGCACATCGACACCGCCGCCGACCTGCCGCCGGCCCGCACCTACCTGCTCGACACCTCCGCCGGCACCGCCGCCCGCATCTGGGACGCCAGCCTGCCGGCTTCGGTCCGGGCGGGGCTCACACGCTTCGGGCACGGGGACGCCGCGGCGAAGGTCGACTTCGTGCTCTCCGGGCCGGTCCCGTGGCGCGATGCTGAGTTGGCAGCTGCGGGCACCCTGCACTTGGGTGGGACGAGGGAGCAGATGGCCGCCGCCGAGGCGGAGGTCACCTCCGGCCGGCTGCCGGAGCGTCCCGTCGTGCTCGTCTCCGACCCGACGGTCGCCGATCCCAGCCGGGAGGTCGCCGGTCTGCGGCCGCTGTGGACGTACGCGCATGTGCCGGCCAGTTGCCCGGTCGATGTCACCGAGCACATCACCGCCCAGATCGAGCGGTTCGCCCCCGGATTCCGCGATGTCATCGTCGACTCCGCCTGCGTGCCGGCCGCCGAGATGTCAGAGCACAACGAGAACTACGCAGGCGGCGACATCGCCGCAGGCACCGTGTCGCTGTACCGAATGGTCGCCAGGCCCAGACTGACGTGGGATCCGTACTTGCTCGGCATCCCGGGCGTCTACCTGTGCTCGGCGGCCACCCCGCCGGGCCCGGGCGTGCACGGCATGAACGGCTGGTTCGCAGCCCAGCGTGCCCTGAAGCAGGTCTTCGGGCTGCCGGTGCCGAGTCTCGCACCCGGCAGGTGAGCTCTCAGGCTGAGGCGACCTCCGCCTCGGGCGCGGTGCGCCGGCGGTAGGCCGGGATCAGACGCTCGAGCGGCAGGAACGCCGCCCAGCACACGACCGTCGGCAGGAAGTGGATGCCCAGCGACAGGTAGGTCGCGAGGTGGAAGAGGCAGAAGAAGATGACGATCGCGTAGAGGATCCGGCCCTTGACGAACAGGGCGATCGGGGTGAGGACCTCGACGATGAGCAGCGACCACTGGGCGACGATGAGCAGGCCGGGGTATTCGAGCGTCCAGCGGATGAAGACCGATCCGCGGCGCATGATCGCCCACACGAACACCGCGCCGTTGGCCCAGCGGATGAGTGAGCCAGAGGCGATCCACTTCATGAGCACCGAATAGAAGTAGGTGAGCACGACGCAGATCTGCACGATCCGCAGCACCCAGCCGGCGCGCCGGTCGGGCTCGAAGTCGGAGAAGGCGATGACGCCGGCGGTGGGGATGAGGAGCACGGCGAACATGAGCGCCATATGGTCGTGGGCGACATAGCCGTAGCCCTGCGAGTACATCATCCACAGCCAGAAGCACACGGCCACGCCGATGGTGGTGATGCGCTGGGCGATGCCGATCGCGCCGAGGACGCAGAAGACGATGAGCAGCACCTGCAGGGTGTGCGCACCCCAGACGGACACCGGCGGCAGGTGCAGCAGCCGCGGCAGCAGCGTCGGCTGGTAGAAGTCGGGCTTGTAGCCGTGGTTGACGACGTCGTTGGACATGGCGAAGACGTCGATGAGCACGAATATGTAGATGATGGCGCGGAAGACCGCCAGGCGCGCAGCCGGGACGGCGGGCAGCAGCCAGTCGGTGAAGCGATTCATCACTGCACCTGCCATTCGGCAAGCACGACCTTCTGCTCCTCGCCGGTCTCGACGCCGTTCTTCAGCTGCTTGATCGACCGGCACAGCGTCAGATGGGTCGGCTGCGGCTCACCCGGGTGGAGGCGGGCGTAGCCGTCGGCGATCGTCTGCAGCATCGACGGGTCGTCGATGATGTTGCCGAGCTGGGATTCGACATCTCCGCGTTCGATGCCGACGTTGTTGAGGTTGAGGCTGAGCTTGACGCCGCGGTCGCTGCCGGGGAACCGGGCCAGCACGTAGGCGGTCTTCACCTGCCCGTCGAGGTCACGGGCGGTCGAGTACTGCGACAGCGAGCCGAGGGGAAAATAGTCGTTGGTCATGAGGAACTGGCCGGTCGTCAGCACCGCAAGTGCAGCTGCAGGTGCGGCGATGCGCCAGCCGATCGCCCATGGACCGAGGGGAGAACCGGTCTTCATAAACTGTCATTCTACCGCCGACATGCGCAGCGGCCGCGCCGAAACAGGCGCGGTCGCTGAGATGTTTCCGGAAGTTGTCCCTCAGCTGAGCGCCTGGGAGAAATCGGCGATGATGTCGCGCGGATCCTCCAGTCCGATCGAGACGCGCACGACACCGGCGGCCGGGCGGGCGTCAGGGGCGACCGGGCGGTGGGTGAGCGAGGCCGGATGCTGGATGAGAGTGTCGACGCCGCCGAGTGAGACCGCGTGCACAGCCAGGCGGGTGCGCTCGGCGAATGCCGCCGCGGCCTGGTAGCCGCCGGCCATGTCGAGGGCGAGCATCGCGCCGGGGCCGGACATCTGCGAGCCGATGAGCCCGGCCGGGTCCTGGCGGTCGAGGCCAGGGAAGAACACCCGGGCGATCGCCTCGTGGCCGTTGAGCGCCTCGGCGACAGCCTGGGCATTCTCCTGCTGCTGGCGCATGCGGACCGGCAGGGTGCGCAGACCGCGGGCGAGCATATAGGAGCCCATCGGATGCAGCAGCGCACCGGTGAGGGCGCGCACGCCGCGCAGCTCGCGGGCCCGCTCCTCGGAGCAGGCGACGATGCCGCCCATCGCGTCACCATGGCCGCCGAGGTACTTCGTCGCCGAGTGCACCGAATACGCAGCCCCGTGCGCCAGCGGCTGCTGGAGGACCGGAGTGGCGAAGGTGTTATCGACCATGACCGGCACCTCACCGGCTGCCGCGACAACGGCTGCGATGTCGACGAGTTCGAGCGTCGGATTCGCCGGGGTCTCCATGACGACGAGACCGGTGTCGGCCTCGATCGACTCAGTCACAGTGTCGGGGGTCGCCCACGTGACGCGAGTGCCGAGGAACCCGGTGGCCAGCACATGGTCGGTGCCGCCGTAGAGTGGGCGGATCGCCACGATGTGCGGCTTGCCGGCAGCCACCCGCTGCTGGAGCACCGCGCAGATCGCCGCCATCCCGGTGGCGAAGCTGACGGCTGACTCGGTGCCTTCGAGTGCGGCCAGGCCCTCTTCGAAGTCCGAGGCGTTCGGCGACCACAGCCGCTGGTAGACCAGCGAGGTCGCCCCATCCTTGGCGCGGCCGCCCCCGGCGAGCAGCTCATAGGAATCCCCGCCGGACTCCACCTCGGGCAGCGGGTAGGTCGTCGACAGATCGATCGTCGGAACGTGAGTGCCCTCGCTGATGGCACGCGCGGCCATGCCGTGCACGGCCAGGGTGTCAGGGTGGGTGTCGTGGGCGGCGGAGTCGCCGGGCGTGATGTGGCTCATAGCCTGCATTCAACTCCTCTTCGGCGTGAACCTGCGCATCCGCTGCAGATAATTGCATGATGGGCGGATGATCCTGCAGGAACTGCGGCACAATGGACATCGGATCGCAGTCCGCCGCAGACACTGCGATGCGGAAGGGGGAGTGCCCATGGCCGATGTCGAACTCGACGCGATCGATCGGCAGCTGCTGCGCCTGCTCGACGCCGACGCCCGCGCCTCCGGCCGGGCGCTGGCCCGCCAGCTGCGGGTGGCCGAATCGACGGTTGCGCTGCGCATCCGCCGGCTCGTGTCCACCGGGGTGATCGAGAAGTTCGGCATCACCGTCGACAAGGACCGCATCGGCCTGCCCTTGGAGGCGATGGTCTCGTGCCAGATCGGCCACCTCGACCGCACCGCCATCGCCGCGCTGCGCCGCGATGCCCCCACCTGGCCGGGCGTGCTCTCGGTCTTCCACATGGCCGGAAGCGACGACTTCATCATCCACGTCGTCGCCACCGATGCCGATGCGCTGCGCGACTTCGTCGTCGACAACCTCGCCAGCCACCCGGCCATCACCCGCACCCAGACGAACCTCGTCTTCGAGAACCTGCCGGGCACCGGCTGGACGACGGCGCTCTAACCGGACTGACGCCTCGGGACCGGCGGCGAGCCACAGGTGGGGCGATGTCCGCGATCCGGTCGGCTGCGCTGACAGGGCGGGGGAGGGGTCGTAGGCTCGGATCATGGCTTCACACACTGCACAGATCACCTCCTTTATCGGAGGGCGGCACGTCCCCTCACTCACGACGTACGACAACATCGATCCGGCCACGAACACCTCGATCGGGCAGGTGGCCCGCGGCAGCTCAGACGAAGTCGATCAGGCGGTCACCGCCGCCGTCAAGGCCCAGCGCAGCTGGCGCCGCACCTCCCCGGAGGAGCGCTCCCGGCTGCTCGTCGCCACTGCCGCTCTCATCCGCGCAGACCGTGAGAACCTCGCCCGCCTGGAGAGCCAGGACACCGGCAAACCGCTGAGCCAGGCCTTTGCCGATGTCGATGTCTGCGCCCGCTACTTCGAGTTCTACGGCCACACCATCGAGTCCTACTACGGGCAGACGATCCCGCTCGGCGAGGGCATGCACGTCTACACCCGCCGCGAACCCTACGGCGTCACGGGCCACATCGTCGCCTGGAACTATCCGCTGCAGCTCGTCGGCCGGGCCGCGGCCACCTCGCTGGCCACCGGCAACTGCGCAGTCGCCAAGCCGGCCGATGAGACCCCGCGCTCGACCCTGCGGCTGGCCGAGCTCATCGACCAGGCCGGCTTCCCCACCGGCGCATTCAACGTCGTCACCGGCCTCGGCAGCGAAGCCGGCGCCGCGCTCGCTCAGCATCCGGGCATCGCCCATCTGGGCTTCGTCGGCTCGACCGGCACCGGCTCGATCATCGCCCATGCCGCCGCTGACCGGGTCATCCCGACGGTGCTCGAACTCGGCGGCAAATCCGCCAATATCGTCTTCGCCGATGCCGATATCGACGCCGCCGTGCCCTCGCTCGTCCGCTCGATCATCCAGAACGCCGGCCAGACCTGCTCGGCCGGCTCTCGGCTGCTCGTCCACACCGGCGTCCGCGACGAGGTGCTGGAGAAGATGAGCCGGGCCATGCGCGAGGTGACGATCGGGCCGGGCCTGAAGGATCCGATGCTCGGCCCGCTCGTGTCCCAGAAGCAGTTCGAGCGGGTCTCCGGATTCCTCGACCGCCTGGACTCCGGTGAGATCATCACCGGCGGCGCCGCACCCAAGGCGGTCGGCACCTCGGGCACGGAGGGCGGCGCCACGGGCGCGTTCTTCTCCCCGACGATCGTCGCCGATGTCGCTGCCGACTCGGAGATCTGGCAGGAGGAGGTGTTCGGGCCCGTCGTCGTCTCGCGGACCTTCGAGACCGATGAGGAGGCGATCGCCGACGCCAACGGCACCGACTACGGCCTCGTCTCCGCCGTGTGGACGCAGAACCTCTCGCGCGCCCACCGGATGGCCGCCGAGATCGAAGCCGGCCAGGTGTTCGTCAACACCTACGGCGCCGGCGGAGGAGTCGAGCTGCCATTCGGCGGATTCAAGAAGTCCGGCTACGGGCGCGAGAAGTCGATCGAGGCCTTCGACGAGTACACCCAGACGAAGACCGTCGTCGTGAAGCTCTGAGCGTGCCGGGGCCGGCGGCGGCGCCCAGCCGGGTGAACTAGACTGTGGGGCGCACACCGGTAGGCGCGTCGCCTGCAGCCACGGCAACCAAAGGAGCCCATGAACGACGACACGATCGACGTCTCGGTCCGCCGCAGCCCCAAGTACTCGGCGTTCATCACCCTCGGCGTCATCCTCGGCATGATCGTCGGCGGCATCCTGTCCTTCCTGCCCGTCGACATGTCCGGTGTCGAGACCGAGGTGACCCAGGCCTCGGCGACGTGGATGCTCATGATCTTCTGCGGCACCGTCGGCGGCTTCCTCGGCGCGGCGGTGGCGCTCATCCTCGACCGCATCAGCCTCAAGCGCGCCCGCACCTACACTGTGCCGGCTGCCGCGGAGCCGGAGGAAGCGGAGGAGCCGTCCGCGCCCGAGGCGCCGGAGGGCTCCGTGCCGGAGGCGCCGGAGGGGCCGGGCGAGCCGGATGTGAGAGAATGACGCCGTGACACGCGTGAACGCATCCTCCAGCGACGATTTCGACTTCCGCGACCGCGGCCCGCAGGACGAATGCGGGGTCTTCGGGGTCTGGGCTCCCGGTGAAGAAGTCGCCAAACTCACCTACTTCGGGCTCTACGCCCTGCAGCACCGCGGGCAGGAATCGGCCGGCATCGCCGCCAGCAACGGCAAGCAGATCCTCATCTACCGCGATATGGGGCTCGTCTCCCAGGTCTTCGACGAAAGCGACCTCGACACCCTGCCCGGCCACATCGCCGTCGGTCACACCCGCTATTCGACGACCGGAGTGTCCTCATGGGAGAACGCCCAGCCGACGCTCGGGCCCACCCCCTTCGGCACCGTCGCCCTGGCCCACAACGGCAATCTGACGAACTTCGCCGATCTGCAGGAGATGGCCGACGCCAATGCCTCGGCCCGGGACGAGACCGTCAAGGCCGCCACCCAGAAGACGGCCCGCACCCGCCCGATGCGCGACTCCTCCAATGACACCTCGCTCGTGACCGAGCTGCTCGCCTCCACCGCGGAGCCGGATCTCACGAGCGCTGCCCGGGAGCTCATGCCGCGCCTGGACGGAGCCTTCTCGCTCGTGTTCATGGACGAGCACACCCTCTACGCCGCCCGCGACCGTCACGGCGTGCGCCCGCTGGCGCTCGGCCGCCTCGAACGCGGCTGGGTCGTCGCCAGCGAGACCGCCGCGCTCGACATCGTCGGCGCCTCCTTCGTCCGCGAGATCGAGCCCGGTGAGCTCATCGCCATCGACGAGGACGGGCTGCGCTCCTATACGTGGGCCGAGACCGAGCAGGCGCGCTGCGTCTTCGAGTACGTCTACCTCGCCCGGCCCGACAGCGTCCTGCACGGCAAGACCGTGCACGCCGCCCGCACCGAGATGGGCCGCCAGCTCGCCCGCGAATACCCCGTCGACGCCGACCTCGTCATCGCCACACCCGAATCGGGCACCCCGGCCGCCGTCGGCTATGCCGAGGAATCCGGGATCCCGTTCGGGCAGGGGCTGATGAAGAACGCCTATGTCGGCCGCACCTTCATCCAGCCCTCGCAGACCCTGCGGCAGCTGGGCATCCGGCTCAAGCTCAACCCGCTCAAGGAGAACATCGCCGGCCGCCGGCTCGTCGTCGTCGACGACTCGATCGTGCGCGGCAACACCCAGCGGGCGCTCGTGCGGATGCTGCGTGAAGCCGGCGCGAAGGAGATCCACATCCGCATCTCCTCCCCGCCGGTCAAATGGCCGTGCTTCTACGGCATCGACTTCGCCACCCGCGCCGAGCTCATCGCCAACGGGCTGACGACCAATGAGATCTGCCAGTCGCTCGGAGCCGATTCGCTCGGCTATATCTCACTCGACGGCATGATCGCCGCCACCCAGCAGCGCGAATCCGAACTGTGCACCGCCTGCTTCTCCGGCAACTACCCCATCACCGTGCCCGCCACCGCGGCTGCTGAAAGAGGATGCTGATGATCCCGGACGCCACCAGCCACACCCCCGCCAGCCAGAAGGCTGCCGACCAGGACGCTGCCGACCAGGACGCTGCCGGTCAGACGACCTACGCCGCTGCCGGCGTCGATGTCGAAGCAGGTGACCGGGCGGTCGAGCTCATGAAGTCCGCCGTCGCCCAAACCCACAATGCGCATGTCGTCGGGGGCTTCGGCGGCTTCGCCGGACTCTTCGACGTCTCCTGGCTCAAGGACTTCCGCAAGCCCTATCTCGCCACCTCCACCGACGGCGTCGGCACCAAGGTCGCCATTGCCCAGGCCCTCGACATCCACGACACCATCGGCTACGACCTCGTCGGCATGGTCGTCGACGACATCATCGTCTGCGGCGCCCGCCCGCTGTTCATGACCGACTACATCGCCTGCGGCAAGGTCGTGCCCGAGCGCATCGCCGATATCGTCCGCGGCATCGCCGAAGCCTGCGCCTCAGCCGGTGTGGCCCTCGTCGGCGGTGAGACCGCCGAACACCCCGGCCTGCTCGGCGTCGACGAATACGATGTCGCCGGTGCCGCCACCGGTGCCGTCGAAGCCGATGACCTGCTCGGCCCCGAACGCGTCAACACCGGCGATGTGCTCATCGGCCTGCCGGCCTCCGGCCTGCACTCCAACGGCTACTCCCTCGTCCGCCGCATCATCGCCGATGCCGGCTGGGCGCTCGAGCGTGAGGTGCCGGAGTTCTCCCGCGCCCTCGGCGAGGAGATCCTCACCCCCACCCGCGTCTACACCGGCGACCTCGCCGCCGTCCTCGACGCCCGCCCCGGCGCCGTGCACGCCATGTCGCACGTCACCGGCGGCGGCCTGTCGGCCAATGTCGCCCGCGTCATCCCACCCGGCACCTTGGCGCGCATGCACCGCTCAAGCTGGGAGATCCCGCCGGTGTTCACCGTCCTCGGCGACCTCGGCCAGGTCCCGCAGGCCGACCGCGAACGCACGTGGAACCTCGGCGTCGGCATGGTCCTGGCCGTCGACCCGGCCGCCGCCGAGGCGGTGCTCGCCGCCCTGCCCGGCTCCTGGCTGCTCGGCGAGGTCACCGCAGATGACGGTGCGCTCGCCGCCGATCCGTACTACGTCCAGGGCGCCAAGGGCGTCGATGGGGGAGCGGCGATCCTGCTCGACTGAGCCGGCGCCTCGGGAACGGAACAGGGCCCCGCCGGTGCGGCAGGGCCCTGTGTCAGTGCTGCGTCAGCTGATCCGATGCTCAGCGGCCGTCGTCGCCGTCCTCATCGTCGGCGTACTTATCGGCGTAGTCGGAGTAGTCGGGATCGTCGTAGAGTCCGTCGTCTGCGTAGTCGTCGGAGTCTTCAGAAGTCGACGCGCCCCCGAGCTCTCGCTGCAGTGCACTCAGATCCGTCTCCGGGCTGTAGTACTTCAGCTTACGGGCAACCTTGATCTGCTTCGCCTTAGCGCGGCCGCGACCCACAGGCGTCGACCCCCTCCATGGTCAGGCCCGGGACTGCCGGCCAGCGGCCCCGAGATGTCGTGGTTGTCTGTGTCTCGAATCCTACCCCGCCGTCTCAGAGGTGTCATGTCGTCCGAACTGGGCGGGAGAAGTCTGGACACCATTATGAGACAGGACCGGGTAAAAGGCGAATGAGTCCAGAAAAGCCGCCGCAGCTGCGGCAGCGATTCCGGTGCAGAGGCTGGTGCAGACCCCGAGTGCAGAGGATGGAGCAGAGGTTAGAGTAAGATCATGGGTTATGAGCGGAGCTATGCCATTGAGCTGCGGGTCTTCGAGCCGATGGCGGTGCACAAGGAGTTCAGCGACTACCCTGTCAGCGCCAACCGGGATGTCATCGACGGCCTCGTCGCCGCTGACGCTGATGAGCGGCTCATCAGTCTGCCGCCGGACCCCGTCGCCGATTCCTACCGCGGCACCCCGATCTTCCTCATCGGCGCTGAGACCGGCGACAGCTTCGACCGGGTCTGCCCGGTGCAGGACGACATCCGCTGCTGGCACGCCCTCGACACTCTCATGGAAGCCCATCCGCGCGCGGAGCTCGACATGCTCGTGCCCAAGGCCGCGCGCCGTCGGGCCGCCAGCCAGCGGGTCGAGTGGATGCAGGACGACCCGGACACCCGCGTCTTCACCCGCACCGCCGCCTGGGACGTCTCCCCGGTGTGGTGGCTGGCGATCGACCCGAACCACGACCGCGTCATCAGCACTGATGCTCCCTACGGCAGCTTCCGGATCCGCATCCACACCCCGATCATCACCGCCGCTGCCCGCGTCGAATGGGCCCATGAGGTGATGAACGAGAAGTCGCGGCTGCGCAGCGTCGTCGAATCGACCGAGGCCTTCGGTGACTGGCTCGACGACTTCGATATGAACGCGATGCTCGAACTCGACCTCGGCGGCATGAGCGAGGTGCTGTGGCCGGACACCGGCGCCGAACACGTCACCGACTGGATCGACTGCCTCGACACCGACGATGCCGAGGGTGCGATCCGCGCCTTCAACCGCTACACCCGCCAGTGGGAGATGCTCGGCCTCTACGCACGCAGCAGCTGAGTGCTTGAGAGGGGGCTGATCGCTCGGCAGCTCCGATGGCTTCTGCCGTGTCAGGCGGATCGCGCTCGTGGCAGATGAGCGCAGGGTCGTCTGGGCGTTCTCGCCGAAGTGCAGCGCCTCGGGCTTCGTCGGGTCGCCGGCGAGTGCCTGCTCGTCGTCGGAGCCGTCAGCGGTGCGGAAGCTGTAGTCGAGCACGTAGTAGTCGCCGACCTCGGAGAGCGAGTTCACGTCGATCTGCAGCTCCGGTCCCGGGTTGCCCTCCGGCGGGGCGAGGATGCCCGAGGCGATCGGCGCCTGCCCGCCGGAAGCGTCGGGGCTGCCCGAGGCGCTGTCGGAGGCGTCGCCGCTGGGCGCGCTGCCGCTGGAGGCCCCGTCGGCCGGCTTCATCTCCGGGATGTCGGCGAGCTTCTCACCGGCGTCGACGTTCGGATTCACGTCCGCGGCCGGGGCGTAGGCGAACGAGACGCGGCGGTTGATTGCGCGGTTCTTCTCGATCGGCTGCCCATCGGCACCGGCGTTGGGCACCTTCGGCTGGGACTCGCCGAAGCGCTTCGTCTCCAGTGTGATGTCGGCGCCGTCGAGCTTGGGTTCGATGGCCTTCCTGACCGCCTCGGCGCGGCGCTCAGACAGCGACTGGTTGTAGTCGTCCTCGCCCTGGTCGTCGGTGTGGCCCTCGATGGTGACCGTCCGGCCCTTCGCCGAGCGCTTGAGCTCATCGGCAGCGGAGCTGATGACCCCATCGGCCTTCGCATCGAGGGTGTCGGCATCGAGGGCGAAGAGCACATCGGCTTTGAGCGTCAGCGACTTCTGCTCGCCCTTGTCGTCGACCGAGGCGCCGGTGACCGATTCCGTGCTCAGCTCCAGCGGCACCGAACGCATGCGGGTGGCGCCGGCTCCGTAGTCGCCTGGGAGCTCTTTGCCGTCGCGGGCAGCGACGTAGCGGAACTGCGCCAGCTCGCCGGCAGCGTCGAAGGGCTGCTGGGAGCTGACCGGCACATCGGTGAGCGGGGCGGTCGAATCGCCGGCGAGCACTGTGACCTGCTCCGACTCCGGAGCAGGGAAGTCGATGTAGATGAGATCGGTGGCATCAGGCTCGCCGGCCTCGATCGACGATCCGCCGGCATAGGAGGAGATGGCCGCGCCCTTGCGCTGGGGGTTCGCCTCGGCCTCTTCGAGCTGACTGGCGACCGGTTCGTTTCCCTGGAAGCTGGCGCCGGGGGAGTCGAGCTGGAGCGGTTCGGTCAGCGTGCGCTTGTCCAGATCGACCAGCCGCACCCACGGACGAGAATTGTTCGACTGGGCTTCGGCGACGAGCTCATCCGGCTGGGCGACCGGGCCGTCCGTCGGCGGCAGCCAGGCGAGCACCATGCGGGCGTTCGTGCCGTCGGAGTCCAGGGACAGCACCCCGAGCCGGGCCCGGGACATGCCCTCGGGGCTCGGCACCTCGACGATCGGCTCCGGCAGGGTGTTGGCGCGGTAGAAGCCCTCGTCCTCGACGATCGCCGGCGGTGCGTCAGCGGCTTCGGAGCTCGCAGCGCTGTCGTCGCCGGGGGACTTCGGTGAGGTTTCGACGTCGTCCTTGCCGAAAGAGCAGCCGCTCAGTGCCAGACCGGTGACGCACAGGGCGGCGAGGAGACGGCGAGGTGATGTGCGGCGGACCGGGAGGTGGTGGGGCACAGGCGAGTGCATGGTGGGGATCATGGCATGGGGGTGTAGCGTGTGCGGCACTGATCTGCGGCGACTGTCCGTCCACGAGCACATGACGCTCCGCTCACCAGCACATGAATTCTGCGTCACCGGGCTGTGTCTTCACCTGCCCGGCTGCTCACCGGCCTGGCTGCTCGCCGGACCGCGCGATGCTGTGCGAGGTCTGGCCGAGCTGCAGCAGCGCGAGCACGAGGCGTGAGTATCGGTGGGTGCCGACCGCCACGTGCATTGCGACCCGGTCCCGCGAACCGGAGATCTCGATATCGGAATCGGAGATCATGTCGACGGCGCGCGCGATGAGCTGCAGGTACTCATCGCCGACCTTGAGCCCCAGCTCCGTCAGCTCCGCTACCACCGAGGTGGCCGCTGCCCGGGCAGCGCTGGGTGTGTCCGGCCAGCCCTGGGCCTCGATCACCGCGGTGACCTTCGCCTCGGCGGCCGCTGTGCGCTCATCCGCGGCAGCCTGCGCCGCGGTGCCCAGCGGCGGCAGCCCGCCGGCGAGCAGCTGGGCGGTCTCCATGACATCGAGCATGCCTGCCTGCGGATCGTCGATGACATCGGTGAGCGTGCGGATCTGCTCGATCGAGAGGCCGACGAGCTGCCGGAGCGCGCTGATGAGCTCCAGGCGCTCGACGTGGGTGTCGTCGTAGACCGCGGTCGTCTGGTTCCGCTTGGCCCCAGGCGGCAGGAGGCCGGCGCGCAGATAGTACTTGATCGAGGCCGTCGAGGTGCCGGTGGCCTCTGCCAGCGCGCTGAGCTTCACCGTGCTCTCCTTCCGTTCCGCGAGCTGAGGTCGTCGCGAGCTGGGACTGTCGGATACTGAACCGGGGTGCTGCTATCTACGTTGCCGCTGTTAGACAGCGTCACTATCTTACCGAGTATGGAGACCATCCCGCTTGCCGTTATCGTCCATGCCAGTGCAGCGTTCCTCGTCCTCCTCATCGGACCCATCAACATCTTCCGACCCCGCCGCGACGCCCTGCATCGGATGCTCGGGCGCACCTGGGTGGGGCTCATGTACCTCACCTGCGGCTCCAGCTTCTTCTTCGGGCTCGAGGACGGCTTCACCTTCCTCCACGGGCTGTCGGTGTTCACGACGGTCACCGTCACCCTCGGGGTCTGGATGATCACGCGCGGCAATAAGCGCGGGCACATCGGCAATATGGTCGGCTCCTATGTCGGCACCCTCATCGCCTTCGGCTTCGCGGCCTTCGTGCCCACCCGTCTCATCTGGACGACGGCGGTGACGAACCCGGTGGCGCTCGCCGCCTTCGCCGCAGCCCTCGCGCTCATCGCAGCTGCGTGGGTCGCCGTGCTCAGGGCTCGCCTCGGGTGCCAGCGCCGGGCACCGTCCGCGTCTGCCGGAGTCCCGGTGGCAGGCAGCGAAGCCGCGCCCGAGGCGGGCACCTGAGTCGGCCGGTGCCTGAGTCGGTCGGCGCCCGGGTGGTCGGCCTGAAGGGACGGGCTGGGTGATGGGGTGGGCGGCCTGACTGGATGACCGGTGTCGCTGGGCGGCAGGTGCCCGAAGGGGTTGTTTCGCAGCAGACTCAGCCGTTAGGCTAACAGTGTTAGCCGTAGTGCCGGTGTGCCCCACCGGCCGCACCGGAAGGATCGCCCCATGACCGCGCTGCGCATCCTCGCCATCTGCCTCTGCATCCCCCTTGCACTCGCCGCCGGATCACTGGCCTACAGCCACCTCCGGCCCCTCGCCATCACCGCTGAGACTGAGCTCGACGCCACCCCGGCCGAGGTGTGGGCGGTGTTGGCGGACAACAGCGCCTACAGCGCATGGCACCCCTCGATCATCGACAGCAGCGGCACGATCGCCGTCGGTCAGCGCCTGCACAACACCGTCATCTTCGGAGACGAAACGATGACCTTCAGACCGAAAGTGCTCGCCGCCGAACCCGAACGCGAACTCACGTGGATCGGACACACGTGGATGCCCGGACTGGCCGACGGCCGCCACTCCTTCCACCTCGAGCCGCTGCCAGACGGCGGCACCCGCCTGACCCAGACCGAGGTGTTCGCCGGCGCAGCCGTGCCGTGGGCGGCGGGTATGCTCAGCGAGATGGAAGCGGAGTTCGGCGCCGTCAACACCGCCGTGGACGCACGCGCCGCAGCCCTGCGCACTGAGGGCGCGCTGGAGGCAGGCGATGGATGACGCAGGTGTCGATGACTGAGCTGCCGGAGCTGCCGGCCCGCAGCCGGCGGCTGAGCGAGATCCTGAGCTGCGCGCGGGACCGCATCGAGGCCGAGGGCTGGGAGGCGCTGAGCATGCGCACCCTGGCCGCCGACCTCGGGATCCGCGCACCCTCGCTGTACAAGCATCTCTCCAGCCGCGAGGAGCTGCGCACTCACCTGCTCATCGATGCACTCGTCGAGATGGGACAGCAGTGCCGGCAGGCGATCGCGGCCGACGCCTCGGTCGCGGGGCTGCTGCGCGCCTACCGGCAGGCCGCCGCCGGTGCACCCGCCCTCTACCGGCTCGCCACCACCGGCCCGCTCGACCGGCAGCGGCTGCCGGACGGGCTGGAGGAATGGTCCGGTGAGCCCTTCTTCATCGTCACCGGAGACCCAGTGCGCGCGCAGGCCCTGTGGGCGGCGACGCACGGACTCACGATCCTCGAACTCGACGCCCGGCTGCCCCCGGGCAGTGACATCGACGCCGCCTGGGAGGCGCTTTCAGCGACGTGGCGCTGAGATCCGGCGTGGTGCTGAGCTTCGGCGTAGTCCTGAGTGTCGGGCCGATCACTGCCAGCAACGCCACCGCCGCCGAGGTGCCCGGCGGAGGGCAGCCTGCGGCAGATCCGGTCTCCGGCGTCGAGTGGGCATCGAGTGGACGGGAGCCGCGCTCATGTGCGGGAATTCGGCACGCGCTTCCCACACAGGGAGAAGCTGTGCTGTGCAGGTGGGCAGACTCAACCGGGCATCGGGGGCACCGGCCGTCCGAGAGCCAGCAGCGCTGCGGCGGCTTCGATGGGAACGGTGACGTCGAGGCCGGTGCATTCGCGGAACAGCCGCAGCCGGTTGAGCACCGTATTGCGATGAACGTAGGAACGCTCGGCCGTGCGCTGCGTCGAACCGCACCCGAGGTAGGTGAGCACAGTGACGATGACTCGTTCTCGCTCATCGGGGGAGAGCGTGGCGAGACCGGCTCGGATCGCTGACTGCTGCTCGGGAAACCCTGCGGCCAGGTGCTTGTGCAGAAACGGCACCCACACATCGCGCTCGGTCGCCCACGATCCGGGCTCGGCGAAGCCAACGAGCTCCCGGGCACGAGTCGCGGCTGCGGGCACGTCGGACAGTCCGGCCACTGCGCCGATCTCCAGCACTGATTCGTCTGTGAGGTCCGGTCTGTCAGGTGGCTGCTCGGCTTCGACGATGACGACAGTCGTTTCTTCGACGGCTGACCAGTGGTGGCGCAGTCTTTGGCGGCGCAGGGACTGACCGCAGCGATGCAGCAGATCTGATTCGGCATCAGCCCGCATCGCCCAGACGGTGAAGTGCGCCTGCGGACTGAACCCGGTGAGCTTGGCGACGCGGTCTGTCAGGGGGAGTGGGTCGTCTGCGGAGAGGAAGTGGGTGAGCATCCGTCGTGTCTGGACGGCGGTGTCAGCAGCAAGCGCTTCGGCCTCTTTGAGGTAAGCGCGCTGTGCATATGACGAGTACTCTTCGACGGTTTCGAGCACATCTTCAGCGTGGGCGAGCAGCTGCGCGGCGTCTTCCTGTGCCACGCTGCGGATCAGCCCGGACCACAGAACCCGGAAGTCCAGCCGGATCGCTGCGATCATCTCATCGAGCTCGATCCCCTGGGCTGTGCGGCGGCTTCCGAGGTCTTCGGACAGTGCGCGCAGCTTCGCTGCCGAGGCATGCCCGGCCAGCCGGCCGATGAGCAGGCCGAGGGACTGCTCGGCCGTCTCCGTCACCTCGGCGCTGGACAGATGCGCATATCCCGGCACCTCCTCACGCAGCAGGCTGACGAACTCCGCGGCCAGCTGCGGGACCTGCGCGGCCAGCGCGGACAGCGTTTCCTCCCACCACGGATCGAGGCGGGGTCGTGATGAGGACGGCTCCATATCGTCATTGTGCATCCGCATAACCGGGTGAGCCAATCGTGTGCACTCGTCCATTGAAAAGCGCTTGTGCACGCGGGCACTGTGAGGGTGGATGGCCGGTGCAGTCGTGCCCAGGTGTGCACATCTCTACCTCGGTCCGATCCGCTTCCATCCCGACCCGCCCTGATGCGAACCACCACCGCCGGGTCCACCACCTCCGGACCCGCCGACGGAGCGCACTCCCAGCGCACCCGCCCACAGCGCGTGGACCCCACGCTCCGGAAGGAGAGATGAACGGATGACGAACACCAACGCGGCCTTCACTGAGCGCAGCGCCGGCCACCTCATGGTCGAGCAGCTCGTGCGCGAAGGCGTCGAGCGCGTCTACAGCGTGCCCGGCGAGAGCTTCCTCGACATCCTCGACGGACTCTACGACGCCCCCATCACCAATGTCGTCGCCCGCCACGAAGGCGGCGCCGGCTTTATGGCCCTCGCCGAGGCGCGGCTGACCGGCAGGCCCGGCGTCGTCATGGTCACCCGCGGCCCCGGTGCGGCCAATGCGATGATCGCCGTGCACACCGCGTACCAGGACCAGACCCCGCTCGTGATGTTCGTCGGCCTTATCCCGATCGCCGACCGCAACCGCGAGTCCTTCCACGAGTTCGACCCGCACGCCTGGTTCGGCTCGACGGCGAAGAAAGTCCTCGTCCTCGACGATCCGGACTCCGCTGGCGAACTCGTCTCCGATGCCATGCGCACGGCCGCCGGCGGGCGGCCCGGACCGGTCATCATCGGCGTGCCCGAGGACGTGCTCACCGTCCCCACCGACGCCCCGGCCCTCGACCCGCGCCCGCTGCCGGCCCCGGCTATCAGCGCTGACGCGCTCGCCGGCGTGCGGACGGCCATCGCCGAGGCGGAGCGCCCCGTGGTCGTCGTCGGCGGTGACGGCTGGCATGACGGCTGCGGTGCCGATCTTGCCGCCTGGTGCGCAGCCCACGGCGTGCCGGTGACCTCCGACTTCCGCGCCTACGATGCGATCCCGGCCTCCAGCCCGGCCTGGGTCGGCAGCCTGGGCTATGGGCGCAGCGATGCGCTCGCCGCTGACGTCGACGCTGCTGATCTGCTCGTGTTCATCGGCGCGGTGCGCTCCGATGTGCTGAGCGACGGCTACACCCGCGGCCTGCAGGCCCGCACCATCGTCATCGACCCGGATCCCGGTCTGCTCGGCCACACCGGCCGCGTCGACCTGCACATCCAGGCCAGCCCGGCCGCCATCGTCCCGGCCCTGACCGCCGAGGCGCCAGACGCCTCGGGCGCGGAAGCAGCCCCGGCGGCCACCGCCTCGGGCGCGGAGGCGCGCCGCACCCGCCTGGAGCGGATGCGCAGCGAGCACGAGGCCTTCTCCACCGCCCGCCCAGCCAATCATCCTGCTGCCGGAGCTGCGGGCGCCCACGCCGGCGTCGACCTGCATGCGCTCATGCGGGAGTTCGACCGGCAGGTCGACGGACAGGCGGTCGTCACCTACGGCGCCGGCAACCATGCGCTGTGGCCGCCGCGCTTCATCCGGCACGAGCAGCCCAGCTCGCTCGTCGCCCCGCGCAACGGCGCGATGGGCGTCGGCATCCCCGCTGCGGTGGCCGCCGGCCTCGTCCATCCGGACCGGACGGTCATCTCGGTCGCCGGCGACGGCTGCTTCATGATGAACGGCCAGGAGATCGCCACCGCGGTGGGCTATGGCGCGAAGATGGTCGTCGTCGTCATCGACAACGGGATCTTCGCTACGATCGTGGAACATCAGGAGCGCCAGTATCCGCAGCGGCCATCGGGCACTCATCTGACCAACCCGGACTTCGCCATGATGGCGCAGTCCTATGGGCTGCATGGTGAGACGGTGCGCACCAGCGACGACATCGCCGGCGCCGTCGAGCGGGCACTGGCCAGCCCCACCGGTGCGCTGCTGCACGTCATCACCGACCCGGCCCTGCGCGGACCCTCAGGCGAAGTGCCCGCGGCCGCTGACTCGAACGGAGCCCACGCATGAACGCTCAGAACGCATCGCGACACGAGGCCTTCCTCGCCGACTGGAACGTCCACACCACCTTCGGTGCAGTGCCCGGCACCAACGGCGTCGACCGGCAGGCCGCCACCGAGCCCGATGCCGAGCAGCGCCGCTGGTTCGCCCGCCTCATGGAGGACCACGGCATGACGGTGCTCCGCGATGAGATCGGCAACCAGTTCGGTCTGCTCGAACTCGTCCCCGGCGCCCCCTATGTGCTCGCCGGTTCGCACATGGACTCGCAGCCGACGGCCGGACGCTACGACGGTGCCTACGGGGTCATGGCCGCCGCGCATGCTGCCTTCCGGCTTGCTGAGCACTTCGCCGAACGCCCTGGTGAGGCGGCCTGCAACATCGCCGTCATCAACTGGTTCAACGAAGAGGGCAGCCGCTTCAAGCCCTCGATGATGGGCTCCGGGGTGTTCACCGGCAAGCTCGGGCTGGAGGAAGCCCTCGAGACCCGCGACAAGCAGGGTGTGACCGTCCGCGAGGCCCTCGACGCGATCGGTGAGCGCGGGGACGCCCCGGTCGAGCTCGACCTGGCCGCCTATGCCGAGATCCACGTCGAGCAGGGCCGCAGCATGGAAGAGGACGGGGTGACGATCGGGCTCGTATCCGCCACGTGGGCTGCGCACAAGTACGAGCTGCGGATCCGCGGCGATCAGGCGCACTCCGGTTCGGCGCTCATGGCCGACCGGCGCGACGCGCTGCTCGGGGCGGCCAAGCTCATCGTCGCCGCTCGCGAGCTCGTCGACGACTACGACGAGGGCGCGCTGCACACCGCAGTCGGCGAGATCACCGTCTACCCGAACTCCCCGGTCGTCGTCGCCAGCGAAGCCCGCATCCTCCTCGACCTGCGCTCGCCGAGCATGGACGTCATCGAGAGCGCGGCCGAGAAGCTGCGGGCGACGATGGCTGAGGTCGAGGAGAGCGTCGGCGTCGAGATCGACATCGTCCACGAGCACGCCTGGGACCAGAACCCCTACCAGCCGGAGGGCACCGCGCTCTCGCGCTCCGTCGCCGAGGCGCTGGGCCTGGCCCATGGCGAGGTCCTGACCGTCGCCGGTCACGACTCGACGAACATGAAGGACCTCGTGCCGACGGTGATGCTGTTCGTGCCGAGCGTCGAGGGGATCTCGCACAACCTCAACGAGTTCACCAAGGACGAGGATCTGCTCGCCGGCGTCGATCACCTCACCGAGGTGCTGCGCCGGATCGTCGTCGACCCCTCAGTGGTGGCCGAGGCCGGCAACGGCTGATGCTCGTCTGAGATTCGACGACATGCGGAAGCGGCGGGGTGCATCCCCGCCGCTTCCGGCTTCCCAGTAGCCGAATTCACTCACGGCCGGTGCGGCAGATCTGCGGAATCCAGTGTATGATCCCTCTTGAGGTTTGGCTATCCTAAGCGAGGGCTACATGTCCAAAAGCGGCAATCTGCTGGAGAACACCGCGAAGTCGACGATCCGTGCGGTCTACTCGCGGTCCATGGCGCTGCCACCAGAACGCGACCACTATCCGCAGTTCCCGGCTCGCGTCACCGCAGTCACCGACCTGACGCCGGCGTTCCGCCGCGTCACGATCACAGCCCCGGAGATCTCAGACGTGGCGCTGATGGGTCCGGATGAGTATGTGGGTCTGTTCATGCCGCCGCCCGGGCAGGGCCTGCAGATGCCCGCCTACGCAGGTTTCAACCCACGATCGACGCTTTCGCACATTCCCGAGGCCTCCCGGCCCGACCTGCGGTGGTACACCGTGCGTCAGCAGCGCCGAGAGCTCTCAGAGATCGACATCGACATCGTCAGCCGCGGTCACGACGGTCCCGGCGCCCGCTGGATCACGCGCGTCCAGGCCGGCGATCCCGTCGGCGTGCGGTTCCAGACCGCGCCTTACGGCAGTGCTCCCGATGCTGGGCACCATGTCCTGATCGCCGATGAGACCGGTCTTCCCGGCATGCTCGAGATCCTCGCCGCGCACGCCTCGAATGCCGACCGGCGCTTCAGCGCGATCGTCGAGGTTCCGAGCGAGGATCATGTCCTGCCGGGCACACGCGAGGCTGGCATCACCGTCGTGCACCGCGGCGACGACGTGCCAGGCTCGGCGCTCGCCGCTGAGCTCGGTGAGCTGCAGATGGACGGCATCGACTACGGATGGGTGTGCGCCGAGGCCAAGACCGCCGCGCTCGGACGGCGCTTCCTGGTCAAGGAATGCGATGTCCCCCGCCGTCAGGTGATGAGCTCGGGCTTCTGGAAGGTTGGTCGTGCGCGCCTCTGACACACGAATCCGCAGCGGATCCTCGAAAACCCGCCTCAGCGAACGGCGCTTCCTGCTGCTTCTTGCTCTCTATGCCTCCCAGTACTTCGGCATCGGGTTCCTCATGACCGGCGCTACGGCCATCCTCCGCGAGAAGGGTGTCGCACTCGAATCGCTGGCAGCCGTGAGCGCTTTGGGCATGCTCTGGGCGGTGAAGTTCCTCTGGGCGCCGGTGGTCGACCGATTCGGCCGCAACCGGAAAGGCGGTCACTACCGCAGCTGGCTGCTCGTCCTCCAGCCGCTGCTCGCCTGCGACCTCGTCGCCATCGCCTGCCTGTCGGACGTGCGCGCACAGTTCGGGCTGTTCCTGCTGCTG
The DNA here is from genome assembly GCF_042429315.1 of Brevibacterium otitidis. NCBI lineage: Bacteria > Bacillati > Actinomycetota > Actinomycetes > Micrococcales > Brevibacteriaceae > Brevibacterium > Brevibacterium otitidis. Next base: position 44,142 of record NZ_JBHMAU010000028.1, read on the forward strand.
ACGGCCGTCTACATCTTTGTCTCCGCGACGCAGGACGTGGCCGCTGATGCCCTGGCGATCTCCTCGATCCGCAGTGACGAACGCGGATTCGCCAACGGCGTCCAAGTCGCTGGAAACTACATCGGACTCATCGTCGGAGGCGGCTTGACGACCGTGATCTACGGATGGGCCGGCTGGTTCGCCGCCCTCGTGACACTTGCTGTCCTCACCCTCCTGCCGACGCTGCTGATCGCCGTGAGCCCTGAACCCCCAGCCGCCGCCGAGGCGCGGGCCACGCGGGTTTCGGTGAGCACCATCTGGACGGTCGTGCGGCAGCCGGGCGCTGGCAGTTGGATGCTGCTGGTGGTGCCGACATCCTGGGTGGGGCTCACCGCAGGCTACAGTCTCATCACCCCGAGTCTCATCGACCAGGGGTGGAGCGCTGAAGAGACAGCCAGCCTGACGACGCTGCTCGCTGGTGTCTGCGGGACCGTGGCCGCGCTTGCCACAGGAGCACTGATTCAGCGCTTCGGCAGGGAGCGCGTGCTGCTGGTCGGCAGTGCACTGGCGGTTCTCGGGATGGTGGCATTCATCCCCGTCATCTCGGGCGCGGCGTCGACCATCTACATCCTCGCGGTGACGATCGTGTTCTTCCTCGGCTACACCGCCGGTTCCATCCTCGTGTACTCGATCAACATGGACTACTCGCGCCCGGGCAGCGCCGGGTCGGACTACACCACGCTCGCCTCGTTCGCCATGCTCGTGTCCTTCGGCGCCGGTGCGGTCTCCCTGTCTGTGGCCGGCCAGCTGGGGTACGTGTCGGTGTTCGTCGGTTCCAGCATCCTCTATGCCATCGGCGCGGCACTGATCGTATGGCACCAGCGGCGATACCGGACGCAGACGCTCAACCACGGTGCCGGTCGCGACGTGCTGCCGGTCGCGCCCGCCGCTGCGGGGCCCGAATCGGTCGTCAGCACCGCTCTCAGCGCGACTGCACCTGACCGGGAGGAACGTGAACGCTGAACCCGGCGCTTGCGCGTGTTCCGTCGGCGGGGTGCAGGGCCAAGTCGTCCCGGCCGAGGCTTCAGTCGTCTGCGAGGTAACCGGTCTCCGGGTCGATCTCGGCGAGGAAGTCGCGGATCGCCTCGATGTGGTCCTCATCCGTCAGCGTGGAAGGCGGATAGGTCCCGCCAGCAAAGCCGTAGCCCGGATTGGGTCCGGTGAGCCAGTCGTAGTGATACTCCGTGCGCCCCGTCTGCCGGATGCGGAACTGCTCGCCGTCGACGGTGAGCGTGTGCTGCCGATATTTCATGAGCGACCTCTTCCGTGTTCCTCACTGTGGCGGAGCACCTCGAGTGCCGCCATCACCCGCCTCGGCGGGCGGTGGCCGCGGGTGAGGGCGACGACGCCGTTGGCCGGCTGGCGTCGGTGATCGCCACCGACGCCAGCCGGCGACCTTCACCCGAGTACAGGGGAGTGCCCAGCCCGATGAGGATCGTCCAGGCCAGACCGCGGCCGACGAGGTTGCGCACGACATTGGCCGTCGGGCTGCGCCAGCGCACCGAATCCTCGATACCGGCCTGACGCATGACACCGAGGAGGATGTCGCTGACCGGGTGGAGGTCGAGCAGCGCCATCGGTTCTCCCGCCAGTTCCTCCAAGGCCGCCGATTCCCGGCCTGCCAGCCGGTGCCCGGCAGGCAGGAGCAGGTGCGGGCGCGCCTCGCGCAGCGGGTGGATCACCTCGTTGCCTGGCAGCAGGTGAGCGGTGAAGAGCACAGCGACATCGATATCCCCGCCGCGCAGCCGTTCGGTCAGCCCGGCCGATTCGTCTTCGATGCCGACGACCTCAAGATCCGGGTGGTGGGTCAGGCAGTGCTCGATGAGCTCGGGGATCGCCCACGTGGCGATCGTCGGGAAGCACCCGACCCGCAGGGTGCCGTGCACCCGCCCCAGCTCGCCATCGACGGCGTCGGCCAGACCGCTGACTCCGGTGAGGAGCTCGCGGGCGTGTTCGACGGCAGCCAGCCCGGCATCGGTCAGCTGCACACCGCGGGAGCGGCGGCGGACCGTCAGCGGGGCGTCAGGCCTGGGTGAGCAGCAGGAGTGCCAGCAGGCCGGTGACCTCCGCAGATCCAGGCATGAGCTCTGCCAGCACACGCGCGAGCCGGATGGCATCGGCGGTCAGATCATCACGCACATGCTCCTGACCCGTCGAGCGAGCGAACCCCTCGGCGAACAGGAGGTAGACCACCCGCTGCACTCCCGCCAGCCGCTGCGGCAGCAGCGCACGCGGCGGCACATCGAACGAGATGCCCATCGTCCTGATCCGTCGTTTGGCCCGCACGATCCGCTGCTGCATGGTGGGCACCGGGACGAGCAGCCCGTGCGCAACCTCAGCCGTGCTCAGCCCGGCGAGGAATCGCAGCGTCAGCGCAATCTGCTCCTCAGGCGTGAGCGCAGGGTGCGCGCAGGCGAAGAAGAGCCCGAGCCGGTCGTCCGGGATCGAGACATCCGGGGCAGCGACCTGATCGGAGGGATCGCCGACCCCCTCTCCTGGAGGCTCGCGGTTCTGCTGAGCCTCCAGGCGGGGGATCATCCGCAAGCGCGCCTGGTCGCTGCGCAGCGCATCGATGCCCCGCCGTTTGGCGACGGTGATGAGCCAGGCCTCGGGTGAGCGGGGGATTCCGGTGCGCTCCCACGTGCGCAGCGCCTGAACGAGGGCCTCCTGCACCATCTCCTCCGCCAGGTCCAGATCTGACAGATGCCGGGCCACTGCGCCGAGCACGCGGGCCCGTCCCGCAGCGCCCAGGGATTCCACAGCGCTGCGCACTGCCGCCTCGGTCGCGGCATCGGGGAGTCTGGACACCGTTGCGATTCTCAGTACGGAGCCACCGGACGGATCTCCACATGTCCGCCCGGCTTGGAGCCCGGGCTCTTCTTGGCCCAGGCGATCGCCTCATCGAGGTTGTCGACGTCGATGATGTAGGTCCCGCCGACGAATTCCTGGACCTCAGCAAACGGCCCGCTGGAGACCACCCGGTCGCCTGCGGCATTGCCCTCGACCTTCACCGCATGCTCCGGGTCCTCCAAAGCGAACGACGAGACCACCACACCGGCATTCGTGATCTCCTGATCGAAGGCGAAGAACTCTGCAGGATCGGCGCCCCCGTCCTCGCCGCAGTTCGGGTCATCGGTGCGTCCCATCAGCAGAAGTGCGTACTTCATGAGCTTCTCCTCACGTTCTCCCCAGCGTCGCTGCTGAGGTGGATGTTCATCGAACCGGAGGGTCCGACATCATCATGACGGATCGCGCTGGGCGAAATCGACAGCTCTGCAGAAAAGAATTCCGAGCAAGCCTCCGGAGCATCCGCGGCTCACGCATGCGGAAAGGCCCCCGCAAGACATGCGAGGGCCTTCGTGACTGTGGCTCCGACCGGCGTCGATCCGGTGACCTTTCGAGTAAGAATCCTAGGGTTTCCGGGGTTTCTGCGGGGTGCCAGGATCTTCCGTGGACGCTGGTCAACGTTCGAATCCGCTGCCATCGACTGTCGCGGCCTGCCTGCGAATCTCCGGAGTAGATCCGGGGTTGCGGGGAAGTCGATCGGTGAGCACGGTCGTTCCCATACGGGACACACGTGGACTCGGGGCTGACCTGCTGCGACGGACAGCACGCCTCGCCCGCATGGACAGTGCCGCCCTGCCGGGCTAAACTGGAGTCAATCGACCCCCTCCCAAGCCTCTCGGCGATGCTCAAATGGGAGGGGCCTCTTTTGTCCGAGGAGTAGGAGTGAAGCCGAGCCTGACCGTTGCGCAGCAGGTCGAGCTGCTCGCAGAGCGCGGGCTCGTCATCGAGGATCGCGACGAGTGCGCCCGGTTCCTTCGGTCCACGAACTACTACCGGTTCTCCGGCTATGCCCGGTACCTCCAGCGCGCTCCGCACCTCGGAACCAACACGTTCGAACCATCGGCCTCGTTCGAGGCTATCCGTGCCATCTACGACGCTGACGAGGAGCTGCGGGCAGCGCTGACGCGGCCTCTTGCCCTTGCGGAGCTGCTGCTCCGCACCCACGTTGCCAGGGTGATCGCGGATGTCCATGGCGCATATGGCAGCTACCTCGACCGCGATTTCTACACGGATGTCGGTGACGCAGAGCCGACTGTGGAGTCGTGTCTGCGCGACATCGAGCGCAGCCGCGAGCGCCACATCCTTCGCTACCGCGCTCCCGCCAGCAATGCTCCGCGGTACGCGGAGCTGCCGGTGTGGTCAGCGGTCGAGGCGTGGTCGTTCGGGACCTTGTCGAAGGTCGTCGAGCGCGGCGCTCAAAGCTCCTTGGCCAATTCTGTCGCGTCCAGCATCGGCGTCGCACGAGCCGGGTTCGCCTACCGGGTGAGAGCACTCGTCTACCTCCGCAACCGCTGCGCCCACCACAGTCGCCTGTGGCATCACTCGGTGATCGACGCGGGCCCGACGCCGAACAACGTCCGTGCCAAGGCGAAGCGCCTCGCCGGACAGTTCGAACCACGTTCGGTGATCGATGTCGTCGCCTCCCTCAGCGATGTCCTGGTGCGCGGCACCGCGACCCTACCGATCCTGCCCAAACTGGTGGGCCAGCACCGACAGCACGAGCAGTTCTGGGAGGGCCTCGTCCGGCCGGTCTCTCCCCGCGATCACCAGGCGTGACACCGACCTGCCCCGGCAAGACGCGCGCTTCTGATCGGAGAGTTCCGGAGCGTGTGACCCCTTTAGCTGCGCTCGATTAGGCGCTGTGAGGCGGTGTCGTACTCGTAGTCGACGACGTCGCCAGAGGTGATGAGATCGATCGCCTGGGTGATGACGGGGAGGGGCACGTTGAACCATTCGGAGGGCTCGTAGCTTCTGCCATTCTTGCCGATCTGGCTGACCTGTAGCCGAGCGTCCGTGAACACGAGGTGCAGGAGGTGCTCTAGAGCGGAGGTCTTGGGGTTGGAGGTGCGGCAGGTCGCGATGACCTCCACTGGGGCCATGAGGTGGGTGGGTTCCTGCTCCGCACGGGCGATCCGATTTTCAACCGGGCCTCGTGAGAACTCGATCTTGTAGAGGTCGGGAACGCTAGCGATCTGCGGGCCGTCGCTGAGCGAACGCAACACGTAGATGTAGCCAGTCTCCACGTCCTCGGCCAGGACCGACTCGAACGAGGCGGGGACGACGGCCAGGTCGTCGCGTTCTCCCATGCGGATGCCGAGGAACTGCCGGTACATCGCGGACTCGGTGCCGTTCTCGATGATCACCCGGGGCCGTTCCCTGCGGTTCTCACGGACGGTCGACTTCTTGTACTTCGGCTCGCCGACCTCGGCGATGAAGAGCATGACGCCGCTGAGGACGAAGAACGCGCCCTCGACAATGGGGGTGCGGACTCATTTTTGAGCATTAACCCGGGGTTTCTAAGGGGCTGCCGACTGTTAGAAGCCGAAAACCCCCGGTCTCCCGGGGGTTTTCGTGACTGTGGCTCCGACCGGCGTCGATCCGGTGACCTTTCGATTTTCAGTCGAACGCTCTACCAACTGAGCTACAGAGCCAGATCCGCTGGCAGTGAGCGTGGCTCATCTGCCTGCTGATAGAACAAAGGCTCTTCTGAAACAGAAGAGCCGATTGCTCCGCGACCCTGACGGGACTCGAACCCGCGACCTCCGCCGTGACAGGGCGGCGCGCTAACCAACTGCGCCACAGGGCCTTATTCATTTGTGTGCCGGATGAGGCGAACTCCATCCTACACGTACCCCCAACGGGATTCGAACCCGTGTCGCCGCCGTGAAAGGGCGGTGTCCTAGGCCACTAGACGATGGGGGCTTCCGCATCAGTCTCCCGATGGGGCTGTCAGCTCCCGGTTGCCCGGGGCGTGAACCTCCGATAGCTTAGCGCACCTTCTGAGCGTTATGCAAAACGACGCGAGGTTGATTCCTGTGAGGTCGGTCACCGCGGTCGAGGTGGGGTCCGCCGGCTGATTCGGGGGCGCATCTGCTGAACCGAGGCGGGATCCGCCTGCGGGGTCTGCGCTGAACGTGCGGGCCGGGGAGGCTGGACGTCGAGGTATGGATGTGGATCTGCAGGCACTTCTGGGGGCAGGGGCGTCCAGCTCTTCTCTGCGTGATGGTGGCTGTTGGATGCAGAAATGCGCGGTCAGGTGATGTGCGGCGCGAAAACCATCTAAGGCACTGCGAGGGTTGCATGATGAATATCCAGAAAGCGCGCCGGGGATTTGACAATCCGAAACCAATAGGTCAGAGTAGTCTATGCAGGACTTCGTTCGGTGAGGTTCCTGCGCGAACACAGGCCGCTGGTCTGCCGAGTATCGAGAGATGTCGCCAGGCTAGGACAGGTATTCCCGGCTTAAGGGTCTACCCAAAGCGGCTACCGCACCGGCGGTTACGTCGCGCAGAGCCAAAGCTCTTACGTGGGGGCCTGCACAATCACTGCTCACGGCACAGAGGTATCCCTATGCCTCGATGCTGTGCTGGCGCTGCGCGTTCTCTGCGCGCCGAAAACTAGGAGGTGACGGCATGAATAGTCGAAGATCGTCGACTCGGTGTCGACCTCCGGCGTCCCGTTAATACAATCCCTCTTCATTCAAGGGATTGAATATCCGCGCCCAGAAACCCTGAAATCTGCGTTCTTCTGTCGCAATTCTCGCAGGGTTATTCGGCGTGCCCGAAATCTTCCTGAAACGAGAAGGACATTCCCATGGCAACGATCATCTCGAACACCAAAGACACCATGACAGCCCGCAAGGGCGGCAAGACCAGCATCCGCCTGCGCAGCATCCTGCAGGAGAACCTGGAACAGGGTATCGACGCATGGGTTGACGCACCCATGACGCCGAAGCAGAGGGCGAAGGACCTGGCGACGCTCAGCCGGCAGGAACTGTGCTCCTTCACCGCGCAGTTCGGCACTGAGGCGATGGCTCGGGTGCTGCAGAAGGCCACACCCTATGAAGGTCTGATAGCCGTCATCAGCATGAAGCCCACCGACGCCGGCGCGGTGCTGCAGCATCTGTCCCCGTACTACATTGCCGACGGCATACGCAGCCTTGAGGAAACCGAGCGCGCTCTGGTGCTCGGCAGCCTGCCGGACGAAACCCGCATGACGGTGGCGAGCCTCCTGCGGTGGGAGGCCGACACCGCTGGCGGCAACATGACGCCGAGCTTCCTCATGCTCTCTGCACACACCCGCTCGGACGAAGCGCTGAATCAGCTGAGCACTCTGGCTCGCGATGTTGAGGCATCGAGCTACGTCTACCTGGTCGATGTCGAAGGCATGCTCACCGGCGTCGTGTCATTCCGAGGCATCGTCACCGCGGAAAAGGAGACCCCGCTGAGTGACATCTCCACCGCTGTGCTGCAGACCGTCACCCCGGAGACCGACCGTGAGATCGCTGCGCAGATCATTCAGGAGAACGACCTCATGGCGCTGCCGGTTGTGCAGAACGGCCGCCTGCTGGGCGTCATCACGGCTGACCGTGCCGCAGAGATCATGGACACCGAAACCACCGAGGACTTCCACCGAATGAGCTCGGCGGGCTCGCTCACCGAATCCATCAAGAGCGCCTCAGTCTGGATGCTGTACCGCAGCCGAGTCGCCTGGCTGGTCATCCTGGTGTTCGGCAACATCTTCTCCGGCGCCGGCATCGCCTACTACGAAGAACTCATCGAAAGCGTAGTTGCACTCGTGTTCTTCCTGCCGCTGCTCATCGACAGCGGCGGCAACGCAGGCTCCCAGTCGGCGACCCTCATGGTGCGTGCAATCGCGACCGGTGACGTGGTGCTCAAAGACTGGTTCAAGGTGCTCGGCAAGGAGATCATGGTGGCGGCGCTGCTCGGCCTGACGATGGCGGCCGCTGTGTCGGTGCTCGGCGTGGTACGCGGCGGACCCGAGATCGCGCTGGTCGTCGCAGTCACGATGGTGGTTGTCGTGATCATCGGCAGCGTCATCGGCATGTCACTGCCCTTCCTGCTGAGCAAGATCGGTCTCGACCCGGCGAATGCCTCGGCTCCGCTCATCACCAGCATCTGTGACGGCACCGGCGTGCTCATGTACTTCTTCATCGCCAGCCAGTTCCTGCTGTGAGCGGCTGTGGAGGCAGGAGCTGATCCTGCCTCCACAGTCACCTGCCGGGCATGCCTTCAGCGCCGGCAGCGCCACCTCGGCGATCTGCTCGACGGGAACGGCTGCGATCAGCCTCGTGGCGGAGCCCTCGACGGCAGGAGCCTCAGCGGTGCTGATGACGGGGATCAGCTGGGCGACGCGGGCCATGAGCTCGGCATCGGTGACCGCAAGATCGTCGAGGATGAAGGAGAGAGGGGTCCACTGGCCGAACAGGATCCGGCTGCACGAAGCGCTGGACTACCAGACCCCAGCAGAAGTCGAAGCACGGTACGCTGAACCCCTCACCCACCGCGAACCGTCTTTGACAACCATCTGGGAACGAATCCCAGGACGGTTCAGGTCATCGGTGAGCCGTGCGGCCTCAGCGAATGCACGCATCAGACATCACCGGCCGTCGAGGCGCGCACCAGCCGAAGATCCTGGCGAACCTGGTTGTCACGTCACCAGTGAGCCGGTGGCGATGATGTTGCTGCGGTCTGCGGCACAGCCTTTGAGGCGGCCCGATCTCAGTAGACTGGCGCCATGACTTGTGGCCACCCCGAGCATGAGGATCCGGCAGACGGTGAGGAGCTGGAGCCGATCGACGATGCCGCCTTCGAAGCGCTGTACGCGGTCTTCGATGACCTCGTCGACGAGGTCATGCAGGAGCTGCCTGACGGGGTGCTCGACTATATGGACAACGTCGTCCTCTTCGCTGAGGATGAGCCGCCGCCGGAGGAGCCGGACATCCTCGGAGTCTACGACGGGATCCCGCTGACCGAGCGCGGCGATCCGTGGTCCTTCGTGCCCCCGGACGTCATCTTCCTCTATCGGATCAACCTCATCGAGTTCTCCCGCACGGCTGACCGGCTGCGCGAGGAGATCCTCACGACGATCGTCCACGAGATCGCCCACCACCACGGTATCGACGATGAGCGGCTCCACGAGCTCGGCTGGGGCTGACAGGTGAGGGCTGACAGACACGCGGCCGTTGGACACTGGAGCAGTCAGGCACAGTGCCTGACGGATTCCCGGCGCTGGGCGACAAAATCACCCGCCCGAGGTGCTCGATTTCGGCTCTGTGCTTGTCGGAACTCCACAAATGATTGGTCTTCAGCCGGACCGGTACTTTAGAGTAGCTGACGTCCAACGTCCCCACACCGTCAACTCACCCGCCCGTCTCGCCGGTCAGCAGCCTGATCGGCCAGGCAGGCAGGAGGCACAGAATCCCATGTCGATTGCAGCCCGATCACACGCTGCGGCAACCCCCGCTCTGCGCGTGCTCAACCTTGCCGGCATCGATTACTCAGTCCATCAGTTCGACCACGACCCGACCCGACGCCGCTATGGCACTGAAGCCTCTGAGAAGCTCGGCGTCGAATCCGGCCGCATCCTCAAGACCCTCATGATCCATGTGGATCAGCAGCCCGTCGTCGCTTTGGTTCCCGTATCCGGGCAGCTCGACCTCAAAGCGGTCGCAGCCGTGTGCGGCGGCAAGAAGGCTCAGCTCACCGGCATCGCCGAGACCGAGCGCCGCACCGGCTATATGGTCGGCGGCGTCAGCCCGTTCGGGCAGCGCAACTCCTCACCGGTGGTCATGGATCTCTCCGCGCAGGAGTTCTCCACCGTCTACGTCTCCGCCGGACGCCGCGGCATGGAGATCGAACTGCGCCCCGACGACCTCGTCATGCTCACCAATGCGCAGGTCGCCCGTATCGCCAGCCTCGACTGAGCAGCCCCGCAGCCTCGGGAACCCAGCCCCGCTTCGGCACCTCGGGAGTCCTGCCCCGCCGCCGAGGTGGGCCTACCGATAGATCGGATCCCCCGCCTCGGGCGCGGCTTCCCCGGCCGAAACGTCGGCGAGCATCGCCAGGCACGCCTCCACCTCCGCGGCGGGCACGGCCAGCACATGCGTGACGGCGGCGCCGTACTCGCTGTCGATGATCTTCCAGCCGGCCTGCTGGGCCTGCCGCTCAGCCGCGGCCGCGGTGCCGTAGTCCAGCTCCACCCGCACCGGCGTCAGCAGCGTGCGAGTGACGACCGCGGCATCGGTCAGGGCCTCGGACACCGCGCCGCCGTAGGCGCGCACGAGCCCGCCGGCGCCCAGCAAAGTGCCGCCGAAGTAGCGGGTGACCACCGCCACCACATTGGTCAGCTCGTGACCGGTGAGCACCTCCAGGATCGGGGCGCCGGCCGTGCCTGCAGGCTCGCCGTCGTCGTTGAAGCGCTGGGTGCGGCCATCGGGGTCGAGGATGAAGGCCGTGCAGTGGTGGCGTGCCTTCGGATGCGCGCTGCGCTGCTCTTCGATGATCGCCCGAGCGGCCTCCTCGGTCTCGACCGGGGCGACGCGGGAGATGAAGCGCGAGCGCTTGATCTCGATCTCGGCATGCGCCTCCCGGCACAGAGTCTGATAGCCCATGAGCCCCACTGTATCGGCCGAGCACAGCAGAGGGCCCCGGGAGGATTCCCGGGGCCCTCTGGGCTGCTGAGCCTCAGCCGCGGGCTGGCCTCAGCCGCGGATCAGCGGCGGCTCAGCTGTGGTTCGCACCGGCTCAGTGCTGCTGGCGGCGGCGCGCCAGGTAGACGGCCGTGCTGCCGAGGGCGGCGAGGCCGGCTGCAATGCCGCCGGCGAGGCCGAGCTCGGCACCGGTGCGCGGCAGCTCGCCGGCCTCGCCGGTCAGCGGCTTCCAATGGTCCTCATCGCTCGGGCCGGACAGGTAGCCGGTCTCGTGGTCAGCGGTGACGATGAGCAGGGTCTCATCCCAGCTGGAGTTCTCCTCCACCCAGGTGTGCACGGCCTCGACCGAGGCGTTGAAGTCGGCGAGCTCTTCGAGGTTGCCGGTGGTGGCATTCGCATGGCCGGCCCAGTCGATGGCACCGCCTTCGATCATCGTGAAGAAGCCGTCCTCGTCCTGACCGAGCACATTGAGAGCGGCAAGCGACATGCTCTCCAGCGACACGACGTCGTTGAAGGCTGCATCGCCGGGCAGCGGGGCATCGCCTTCGTAGGCCTTGCCCTTCTCACGGCCGTTCTCGGTGTGCGGCTCCTGCTCAGCGAGGCTGGAGCGGTTGAACTGCAGGGTCTCAGCGACCGGGGCGAGACCGAAGACGCGGTCCGGGACATCGGTGCCGTTGGCGATCGCTTCGAGGCTGGCGCTGTCCTCGATGAAAGTGCGCTCAGCGTCATCGGCCAGCAGGCCGATGTACTGCGCTTCGCTCAGCCAATCCCATTTCGGGTCGCGCGGCTGGCCGTCATCGTCGAACTTCGGGTGGCCGCCGCCCATGATGACATCGAGCGAGCCGTCGATCATCTGCTGGGCGATCGCGTGGTTCTCACCGCGGCTGGCGACGTGCGCACCCCAGGCAGCCGGGGTCGCATGTCCGAAGGGCACGGAGGAGACGACGCCGGTGGCGCGGCCGGTCTCATGTGCGTGCTCAGCGACATTGCCGACCTCCTTGAGGTCGCCGTCGACGCCGAGGTAGCCGTTGTGGGTCTTGATGCCGGTGGCCAGGGCCGTGCCCGAGGCGGCGGAGTCGGTCGGGGTGTCATTGGCCCACTCGAAGTCAGCCCAGGCGTCATCGCTGTTGTACTTCGGGGAGTCGAGCGAATAGTGCGACATCGCCATGCGCACGTCGAACTCCTCGTAGATCTGACCGGGGGTGGAGCCGTAGCCGTCCTGCTGGGTGATCTGCTCACCGGGGACGCCTTCGATCTGCCAGTTGGTGGTGCCGTGCTCGTAGAGGTCGGCGGCGTCGACGTGGTTGAAGCCCATGCCGTCGCCGATCATGACGATGATGTTGCGGGGCTCATCAGCGGTATCGGCCAGCGCCGGGACCGCGAAGCCCGAGGTGCCGGCGACCGTGAGGACGGCTGCGCCGCCCAGGTACCGGCCGAGGGAACGTGCGATGCTCATCTGCATTCCTTTGTGTGTGGGGGAGAGGGGCACCGGCAGCGTCCCTGCCGGTGCATCCACCGCACCGGCCCGAGGTTGAAAGCTCCGTGCACACAAATGGAAAGCACGCTGTGAGCTCATGAACGGGCAGTGAACTCCGCTCAAGGATTCCGGAGCGCGCCCGCCGCGCGGTGCGTCCACTGCCCGCCGCGCATCGTCGCCTGCACACCCAGGCCGGCCACCGCCTCGGGAGCGGTCTCCAACGGGTCCCCGCTGAGGATGACGAGATCGGCCAGCGCCCCGCGGGTGAGCATCCCGGCGCGTCCGGCATGCCGGCCGGTCATGCCCATCGCAGTTGCCGCGCCCGAGGTGTAGGCTGCCAGCGCCTGGGAGGCGGTGAGCCGTTCGCTTTCCGGCCCCGAGAGTCGGCCCGAGCGGGTGCGGCGGGTCATGAAGGCGTGCATGCCGCGCAGCACATTGCCGTCAGCGCACGGCCGGTCGGAGCTGCCGGCCAGCAGCACACCGGCGTCGAGGAAGGAGCGGCCGCGGTAGAGCAGATGGGCGCGGTGCTCGCCGATCGCCTCGAGCATCCCATCGCCGATGTTGTCGAAGAACGCCGCCTGCGGGGTGACCGCGATGCCGTACTCGGCCAGCACCGCGAGCTGTTCGGCGCGCACCATCCCGGCGTGCTCGATCCGGTTGGGGAAGGCCGGCGGTCCGCCGGCATCGACGGCAGCAGTGATGTTGGCGATCGCCGCGTCGACGGCGGCATCGCCGATCGCATGCACGGCCAGCGACCAGCCGGAGCGGTAGGCGGCCAGGGTCTGGGCGCGCAGCACCTCGGGGTCGTCCTGCAGATAGCCGGCGTCATCCGCGCCGACATAGTTCTCGCTCAGCGCGGCGGTGCGGCCGGACAGCGCGCCGTCCATGAAGATCTTGACCGGGCCGATGCGGATCTCATCATCGCCGAACCCGGTCACCATCCCGAGGTCGAGGCCGAGCTCCGGAGTGTCGGCGGCATGCCCGGCGATCGGGTGCAGGGCATCGATGACGGGCATGAGCTGGGCGCGGGCGCGCAGCAGCCCGGCCCGCCGAGCCTGCTGGTAGGCGAAGACCTCTAAGGGGGAGTGGCCGATCCAGCCGGCGGCGATCCCGGCCTCACCGAAGCTCGTGATCCCCTCCTTCGCGTAGTGGGCGGTGGCCAGGTCGAGGGCGTGGACGATCGTCTCAACCGAATACGGCCGGATGAGATCCTGCACCTGCGTCTGCGCGGTCTCCTCGACCAGTCCGGTCGGGCGGCCGGATGCGTCACGGACGACCTTGCCGCCGGGCGGATCCGTGTAGCCGGGTTCGAGCATTCCGGCGGCTGTCAGGGCTGCGGTGTTGACGATCGCCGAATGGCCGCTGACCTGCCGCATGAACAGCGGCCGGCCACCGGTGATCCGGTCGAGCACCGCGATGTCCGGATAGCTGCCGGCATAGTCGTGGTGGGAGTACCCGGTCGCCTGCACCCACTCACCGTCAGGCAGCTGCGCTGCTGCGCGTTCGAGGCGCTCATAGACCTCGGCGATGCCGCCCGGGCAGCTCTCGACATCGACGCTCGCGAGGGTGAGCCCGAACCACGTCGTGTGGCAGTGTGCATCGATGAACCCCGGCACCACCGTCGGCGTCGCGGTGCCGGTGAGCTCGGCGGCGTCGATGACCTCACCGGCGGAGGCATAGGAGCCCTCCAGCTCATCATCGAAGGCGACGATCTGTCCGCCGGCGATGCCCACCGCCTCGGGCGCGGGCGGCGCGTCCCCGGCTGCAGCAGCAGTCGCGTCCCCGGCCACCGCCTCGGGCGCGGCGTCTGCCATCGTGTGGATCCGCGCATGGCGGATGATTGTGTCGAGTTGCATGCCGCTCCTGCTCTGCCGCGCCTTCAGCTGCGGGTGAAGCGGATCGTCGGATCAGTGCGCACATGCACGAGCGCAGGGCCCGGATGGTTCAGCGCCGCTTCGAAGGCACCCGCGAAGTCCTCGGTGCGGGTCACACTGAATCCGGCCCCGCCGAAGGCGTTGGCGTAGGCGGCGAAGTCCGGGTTCTTCAGCCCAGTGCCCTCCGGCCGGCCGGGATAGTCGCGCTCCTGGTGGCCGACGATCGTGCCGTAGACGCTGTTGTCGTTGACGATGACGGTGATATTCAGGCCATGGGCGACCGCGGTGGCGAACTCCTGGCCGTTCATGAGGAAGCAGCCATCGCCGGCGACGGCGAGCACCGGCCGATCCGGGCACACGAGCGCTGCCGCGACCGCCGCCGGCATCCCGAAGCCCATCGCCCCGTTGCGCGGGCCGAGCGCCGACGGGAAGCTGTGCACCGGCAGGTAGCGCGCGGCCCACCCGGAGTAGTTGCCTGCCCCATACGTGATGATCGCGTCATCCGGCAGCAGGCGGCGCACCTCGCCGAAGGCGGTATCCATATCGACATAGGCCGGGTCCTCATCGCCGGTGGGCGCCGGGACCTGGCGCCAGTCAAGGAACTGCTGCCGGGTCTCGGCCACCCAGCCGGGCAGGTTAGCCCCCACTCCCGAGGCGGTGGTCGCCACGGTGCCGGCAATTGCCTGGGCGAAGCCGCGGGTGGTGGCGATGACCTGCTCATCGACCGGCCCGAAGTGCGCATGCAGATCAGGATCCGGGCTGATGACGATCGTGTGGGCCGGGCTGCAGCCGATTGAGTACGAGTTCGTGGACACGTCGGTGCGCTGACAGCCGAGATAGACGTGCAGGTCAGCCTCGTCGAAGGCCGCGCGAGTCAGGGGTGCAGAGCCGAAACCGAGCGCGCCGAGGTAGTGCGGCTCATCGTGATCGATGCCGTCATAGGCGCGGAAATCGGCGATGATACCCATGCTCAAGGCGGCCGCCCAGTCGGCGACGATGCGCGACGTCTGCTCATCCCAGCGCTCGCCGCCGACGATGAGCACCGGGCGCTTCGCTCTCCCGACCGCCTCTTCAACCGCCGCGATCTGTGCGGCGGTGGGCACCACCTCGGGAACGGGGCGCGGCGCGACGGTCGGGGCGGAGGTGGTGACAAGCTGCGGGTCCTCCGGCAGGCCGACGATGACCGGGCCGGGCCGGCCGGAGGCGGCGGTGTGCATGGCATCGGCGACGATCGCGGCGGCCTCATCGGGGTGGTCGAGGATGAGGGTCTTCTTCACGGTCGTGCCGAACCAGCCGGCCAGGTCGAACTCCTGGAAGGCCTCGCGCCCGCGGTGGTCGCTGGGGATGAGGCCGGCGAAGATGACGAGCGGGGTGGCGTCCTGGTAGGCGGTGTGGGCGGCGATCATGACATTGGCAGCACCCGGCCCGCGGGTGACCATCGCGATGCCCGGCCTGCCGGTCATGCGGCCCTCGGCCATCGCCATGAAGCCCGCACCGGCCTCCTGGCGGCAGGTGATCGTGCGGATCGGCGAATCGTGCAGGCCGTCGAGCACATTCAGGTAGGACTCGCCGGGCACGCAGTAGATGCGCTCGACGCCCTCGGCTTCGAGCTGGGCGACGATGAGGTGCCCAGCCGAGCGGGAGGCAGGGGCATCGGAGCCGCCGGTGGAGTCCTGTGCGGAGGCGGCAGGGGAGGAGTCAGCAGGGGAGGAGTCAGCAGTGGAGATGATGCGCGTCATAGTCACACTCAATCACAGAATCCAGCCCGCGTGCAGGGCCGTTCCGTCCGGCGCGCAGCGAGCCCGCCGTCGTCTGGATGGAGAATCCGGGTTGTTTTGGGTTCAGGTCGGAACTGTTTCACGTGCGGTCGTGGATAGTAGTGTTCAGGTGTCGTGAGTGGTAGTGTACAAGCATCGTGTAAGGAAGTGTTCGAGTGTCGTAGATGGTAGTGTCCGCGGGCTGCAGTTGGCACTCGGGCAACGAGTGCGGGTGATCGCGCAGGCTGCGGAAAGGGCAGTGGCATGGATTATCAGCGTCGAACGATTGATACGGAGCTGGACGATCTCATGTCGATGGCGCCGGTTATCGCCATTGACGGCCCCAAGGGCGTCGGCAAGACCGATACCGCTTCTCGGCGGGCTTCCACAGAGTGGATGCTCGATGACCCTGGGCAGCGAGAGATCGCCGCCGCCGACTTCACCTTCTCAGCAGTGCCACACGGCACGCTGCTCATCGATGAATGGCAGAAGCTCCCGCAGGTATGGGATGCAGTCCGCCGGCGGGTCGATGCCGGAGTTGAACCCGGCCGGTTTCTCCTGACAGGGTCGGCGACTCCAACGGATGCCGCTGGTACGCATAGCGGAGCAGGACGGATCCTCTCGCTCCGGATGCGGCCGATGGCGCTGCATGAGCGAGGCGCCGTGACGCCCACCGTGTCGTTGGCTGCGTTGCTGAGCGGGGAGCAGCGCGCGATCGAAGGGGAGTCCCAGTTCACCGTCGCCGACTATGCAGAGTCCATCGCCGCTGGTGGATTCCCGGGTGTCATGACGGCCGCGCCGCGAGTCAGACGAGCAATGCTCGACTCCTACATCGACAGAATCATCGACCGTGAGCTTCCGGATTCGGGTTTTCGTGTGCGTCGTCCAGAGGTGCTGCGCCGGTGGCTTGCCGCCTATGCGGCGGCTGTGTCCACGACGACGGCTTACTCGAAAATACTCGATGCCACCACCGGAGGCGACGGTTCACAGCCGGCGAAGACGACCACACTGGCGTATCGGGAACACCTCACCCGGCTGTGGCTGCTCGACCCAGTTCCTGGTTGGCTGCCAGCGCACAACGATCTGCGCAGACTCCAGGAAGCACCCAAGCACCATCTCGCCGACCCTGCGCTGGCGGCACGACTGCTGGGCCTGTCTGCTGGTTCCCTGGTTGGGAGAACCGGTTCGCATATGCTGGGCCCCCTCTTCGAATCGCTTGTCACATTGAGCGTGAAAGTCGCCGCACAAGCCGCAGAAGCCCGCGTGAGACATCTGCGGATGTATGGCGGAGATCGCGAAGTCGATCTCATCGTCGAAGGCGTCGACGGGCAGGTCCTCGGCATTGAGGTCAAACTCGCCCCCAGTGTCTCCCCTGCAGATGTCAGACATCTACTGTGGCTGCGCGACCAGATTCCAGACCGGATTGCAGACCTCGTGGTCGTCACCACAGGGACGACGGCATACCGGCGTCCCGATGGGATCGCCGTCGTGCCACTTGCGCTGCTGGGGCCGTGACGCCGGGCGCAGCCTCGGCCGTCGACCACCGCCTCGGGAACGGCAGCCCTCGGGCCACCGGAACCGACTCAGCGCAGGTAGCCGGGGATGTCCTCGGAGACCCGCGGGGCGATGAACGAGCAGATGCCGGTGATCGCGGCGATGACGGCGAGCATCGCCGGGGCTGGCCACCAGGCGTTGTCGGTCGCGGCGAGGAACACCGTCGCCAGCATCGGCACGAAACCGGAGACCATCGCCGAGAGGTTCGCCGAGATCGCGACACCGGACAGGCGGTGCGAGGGCGGGAACAGGGCGGTGGTGAGCGCGCCGTTGACGGCGTATGGGATCGACAGGCAGGCCACGCCGATGGTGACGCCGAGGATCACGAGGATCGCGTTGGTCGACTCGATCATGAGGAAGATCGGGAAGGCGATGAGGATCGTCGCCACGCTGCCGATGACGGCTACGCGGGAGACGCCGAGGCGCTCGGCCAGGCGGCCGAAGCACAGCAGCACGAGGATCTCGATCGCCGCGGCGGCCAGCGTGGCGCCGAGCATGAGCGTCTTGGACATGCCGAGGACGCCGGTGCCGTAGGAGACGACGAAGGTGGTGACGAGGAAGAACCCGCCAACACCGAGGAAGTTCGCGCCCATGCCGACGAGCACCTGCGGGAAGGACTTGCGGAAGAGCTCGAGGACCGGGGCGGACTCCTTCTCGCCGGCCTCTTCGAGCTCGCGGAAGATCGGGGACTCCTCGAGCTGCTTGCGGATGTAGACGGCGACGAGCAGCAGCGGGATCGCGGCGAGGAACGGGATCCGCCAGCCCCAGGCGTCGAAGGCCTGGGAGGGCACGATGACGGCCATGAGGAAGAAGCCGCCGGAGGACATGAGCGTGCCGATCGGGGAGCCGACCTGCGGGAACACGGCGTAGCGGGCGCGCTTGGCCGGCGGGGCGTTCTCGACGGCGACAGTGACCGCGCCACCCCATTCGCCGCCGACGGCCAGACCCTGGACGATGCGCAGGGCGACGAGCGCGATCGGCGCCCAGATGCCGATCTGGAAATACGTCGGCAGCAGGCCGATGACGCCGGTGGCCACGCCGATGCCGATGATCGTGATCATGAGGACGGCCTTGCGGCCGATCCGGTCGCCGAGGTGGCCGAAGACGAAGGCGCCGATCGGGCGGGCGACGAAGCCGACACCCATCGTGGCGAAGGACTGGATGGTGGCCATCGCCGGGTCCTCGGAGTGGAAGTACTGCACGTTGAAGACGATGGCCGCCGCAGTGGTGAAGAGGAAGAAGTCGTACCACTCCATCGCCGTGCCCACGAGCGCGGCGGTCGCGGCCTTGCGCGCGGTGGTCTCATCGACCTCGATGTGCGGGGCGGGCGCTGGGGCGGCAGGCGAGGCGCCGGGCTCGGACATGGGAACTCCTGGATGGTCTCAGGCGGCGACGGTCAGGCACGCGGCGTGCCAGGCGGCGTCACAGTGCTGGCGGTTGGTGGTGCCCGGCCACTGTACTCCGGAAAAGGTCATAGATGTGAGGCGGGGCACGAGAAATCTGCACGACCTGCGGGTCTACATCCAGGTAGCCGTGTGCGATGCGATTGCGCATCCCCCGCATATCAGGCCACATACCGCTGAAGAGTCGATCTCGTTCTTCTTTTGGCCACCCTGAGAGCGCCTCGATTCCCGCTGACAGACGCATACAGATTGCGTCAACGACGAGTTGATCCTCTCCGTGCTGGAGATACTCGGTGGTCTTCTGAAGGTGGGTGAGGGCATCCGCGAGGATCTCGGGCGTCGTGCGGCTTATAGCGGAACTGCTTCGGCCAGAACGCGGTCGCGGAAGTCCCGCCTCAGGGATGATTCGGGCACCAGATCCACCGGTGCCTGGACGATCTCCTCAATTTCACGTTCGAGTCGGCTGAGCTCCATGAGACCGAGTGGCCTCCCCATTGTGAAGAGGAGGTCGATATCTGACGTGAGCGTGTCTTTGCCCGTGGCAAGCGAACCGAAAACGCGCACGTTGCTGCCCCCTGCCTGGCGGATGGCCCGCTTGATCGCAGGGGCATTCCGTCGCAACCGGCGAGCAAGGGTGGACGTACCGTGAAAGTGGAGCAACCGCGAGACCTCTGGCTGGCTCCGACCGATCTGCTCTGAGATCTCAGCCTGTGTCTGGCCGCGTGAATATGCGAGCCTGACGGCACGAACCAGTTCCTGACGTCGATCCGCGATCTCCTTATCAACGCGTTCAGCTGTAGCTGCCAGTTCAGTGCTCATGCTCAATTATAGGCTGACCTATATCTATCCTGTCGAGTCCGGAGATCGTGAATGCCTCGATGCGTTCGTGAGGGACTCACCGCTCAGCTACGGACCGAGAGCGTGTTCCACTGCACAAACCGCTCTGAGCTGTTAGCGTGGCACAATCGCCGGCATCGCCGCCGGTGACGCCCCACCACCGCCCAGCACACGCCCCTCACATCCCACCGGAGCCGACATGATCACCGACGGATTCCTCTTCCTCAGCCTGCTCGTCGCCATCTCGGCCGTGCTCGTCTACCTGGAGAAGCGCCGCGGCATCCGCCTGTTCAAGTACGTGCCCGGCTTCGTGTTCCTCTACCTCATCGCCGCGCTGCTCAACACCATCGGCGTCTTCGGCGAATCTGACTCGATCACCGACGTCGGCGGCGGGGTCAAGGACGCGCTCTTGCCGGCGATGATCATGCTGCTGCTCTTCCAGTGCGACATTCGCCAGATCATCAAGCTCGGCCCCAAGCTGCTGCTGACCTACGCGGCCTCGGCCCTGTCGATCCTGCTCGGCTTCGTGCTGACCTTCCTCATCCTCCGCGGCCTGCTCGACACCGAGGCGTGGAAGGGCCTGGCCGCGCTCGCCGGCTCGTGGACCGGCGGTTCGGCGAACATGGTCGCAGTGCAGGAGATCCTCAAGGCCCCGGAGAACGTCTTCGGCCACGTGCTCATCGTCGACACGATCATCTACTCCGTGTGGCTGCTCGTGATGTTCTCCTCGGTGACCGTCTCAGACCGCTTCAACGCCTGGACCAAAGCCGACACCTCCTACCTCGACGTCCATTCCTCCGACACCGGCTCCGCTGGAACCGACGCCACCGGCGCCGAGGCGGGGGAGACTCTCGATCTCGTCTCCCTGTTCCGGGTGCTCGCCCTCGGCCTGTTCGCCTCAGCTGTGGCGACATGGATCGGCGGGCTGCTGCCGGAGATCGGGGTCGTCGTGACCTCGACGACGTGGACGATCCTCATCGTCTCCGTCCTCGGCCTCATCATCGGCTCGACCCGCTGGGGCAAGATGCCCGGGTCGTCGGAAGTCGCCCAGATCATGCTCTACATCATCATCGGTGTCATCGCCGCAGGCTCGGACTTCACCTCGCTCGTCGAAGCACCGCTGTACCTGCTCGCCGGTGTCATGGTCGTGCTCATCCACCTCGTGCTCATGGTGCTGTACGCCAAGGCGACGAAGACCGAGCTGTTCAGCATCGCGGTCGCCTCGACTGCCAACATCGGGGGAGTGGCCTCAGCGCCGGTCGTCGCCAGCGCCTTCAACCGGCAGCTCGTCCCGGTCGGTGTGCTCTTCGCACTCATCGGCGCTTTCGCCGGCACCTTCCTCGGTCTGGCCGTCGGACAGGTGCTGTCCGTGCTGGCCTGAACCCGGTCACCGGTCCGCCCTGAGACCGGCCACCGAGCTTCCCCACGGGCGGTCAACGAAAAGAGTGTGCAGTCTTTCATGTTTTCGGGCCCGAAAGACATGAAAGACTGCACACTCTTTTCATTCGGCCAGCCGGTCAGCGCCAGCTGCCCGGCCGCAGCACACCTCCGCCAGCCGGCCGCAACCTCAGCCGCGATCCTCCTCGGGGATCCGCGCAGCATCAGCGACATCGCCGAACCACTCATCGACGAGATCGTCATATGAGCCGTCCTCATACATCTCGCCGAGCATCGTGTTGAACTCATCGGCCAGCGCGGAGTTGCCCTTGACGACTGCAGCGCCGAGCAGTTCATCGGTGTCGTAGCTCTCGACGAGTTCGAGGCTGTCATCGGCCTGCACCGCGGAGTAGATCATCGAGACATTGGCGACCATCGCATTGACCTGCCCGGAGCTGATCGCCTGGATCATGATCGTGTTGTCCTCGAACTGCACGGTCTTCGTGCCCTTCTCCTGGGCAAAGGTCTCGCCGGTCGTCGCCTGCTTGACGCCGACCTCCTTGCCCTTGAGCTCCTCGATCGACTTGACGCCCGAATCCTTGCGCACCATGAGCGCGAGATTGTCGAGCAGGTACGGATCGGTGAAGTCCATCTTCGTCGCGCGGTCATCGGTGATCGTCATCCCCGCCAGCGAGATGTCGCACTGCTGGGTGTCGAGCACCGACGCCGACTCGATCGCCTCGAAGCCGGTGTCGACGAGTTCGAACTCCAAGTCCAGACGCTCCGCGAGCTTCTTCGCCAGATCGATGTCGAAGCCGACCGACTCGCCGTCACGGGTGAATTCGAAAGGCTCATACGGCAGCGTCGAGCACATGATGAGCTTGCCGTCCTTCGCCAGCTGGTAGTCGTTGCCGCCCGCCTCATCGGAGCCGGAGCCCGCGCCGCCGCACGCGCTCAGCAGCAGCGCGCCGGCCGCAGCGAGCGCGGTCAGTGAGGTCAGATGTCGAGTGCGATTCATGTCATCTCCTGTGCAGTGATGGTCACCGGCCGCCCCGGGCCCGAGGCGGCGGTCCGGTGACGGTGTCCGGCTCCTCAGTCCTCGTCGAGTCCACCGGGGTGGAGGACGCGGGAGAGGAAGGACTTCGTGCGCTTGTGCTGGGGGTTGCCGATCACCTCGGCGGCGGGGCCCTCTTCGACGACGACGCCGCCGTCCATGAAGACGACCTTGTCGGCGACCTCGCGGGCGAAGTGCATCTCGTGGGTCACGACGATCATCGTCATGCCCTCATCGGCGAGGTTCCGCATGACGCCGAGCACATCGCCGACCGTCTCCGGGTCGAGCGCCGAGGTCGGCTCATCGAAGAGCATGAGGGAGGGCTCCATCGACAGCGCCCGGGCGATCGCCACGCGCTGCTGCTGACCGCCGGAGAGCTGATCGGGGAACCGGTCTGCCAGATGCGCCAGGCCCACCTTCTCCAGGCTCGATATCGAGACCTCATCGGCTGCCTGCTTGGCCCGCTTGAGCACCTTGCGCTGCGCGATCGAGCAGTTCTCCAGCGCAGTCATATGCGGGAACAGATTGAAGGACTGGAACACCATGCCCACGTGCCGGCGCATGATGTCGAGGTCGGTGTCCGGGTCGGTGGCGATGAACCCGCCGACGTCGATGGTCCCGGAGTTCGAGGTCTCCAGCACATTGATGCAGCGCAGCAGCGTCGACTTGCCCGAACCCGACGGCCCGATGAGGCACACGACCTCACCAGGAGAGACGTTCAGGTTGATGCCCTTGAGCACCTCGACATCGCCGTAGGACTTGTGCAGGTCGGAGATCGTCACACCGGACTGCGCAGCGATCTCGGCGGTCGCGGCATCCGCTGCGGCCTTCGCCTCGGCAGCTGAGGAGGATCCGGTGCCGCCTGTCGCGGCATTCGCGTCGTTGTTGAACACAGCTGACACCTACTTCTTGATCTTGGCGGTACGGGATTCGAACTTCCGGGCCAGGAAGCCCAGCGGCACCGTGATGACGAGGTAGCACGCGCCGGCGACCACGAGCGGAGTCAGACCCGCCTCGGGAGCGGTGATCGCCTCGCGCCCGAACTTCGTGAGCTCGTACTGGCTGGCGGCCAGACCGAGCAGGTAGATGAGCGAGGAGTCCTTCGTCATGAGGATGATCTCATTGGTCAGCGGCGGCAGGATGATGCGGAAGGCCTGCGGGATGACGATCGTGATCATCGCCCGCGAATGCGTCATGCCCAGCGAGCGGGCGGCCTCGAACTGACCTTTGGGCACAGCCTGCAGGCCGGCGCGCAGGGTCTCGGCGATATAGGCCGAGGACACGATGCCGAGCGCCAGCATGACGGTGAGGTAGGTGTCCATCCGCATGCCGAAGGCGTACGGGATGCCGTAGCCGAGCGCGATGAACACGAGCAGGGCCGGGACTCCGCGGAAGAACTCGATGTACACCGTCGAGAGCCACCGGTAGGGGCCCACGGACGAGATCTTCATGAGCGCCAGCAGAATGCCCAGCGCCAAGCCGAGCACGAAGCCCAGGGCGGTGTAGATGAGGGTGTTCTTCAGCGCGATCGTGATGATGCCGGGGAACTGGTCGGCCATGATCTTCGGGTTGAAGAACTTCCCGAAGATCGTGCCCCAGTCGGCGAAGAACGCTGCGATGAGAACCGCGATGATGAGGATCGCGTACTGGATGCCGCGGGACATGCGTGCCCGCTGGCGCATGGTCATTGCCACCGTAAAGCTCCTTGTGGGGTGGGTGGAGTCGTGCTGCTGCCCGGACAGCCGGCGGGCTGCTCTCAGGCGGTGGAACAGGTGTGGAGGAGGGAGTGCGGACTGTGCCGCGCCCGAG
Source organism: Brevibacterium otitidis (assembly GCF_042429315.1). Taxonomy (NCBI): domain Bacteria; kingdom Bacillati; phylum Actinomycetota; class Actinomycetes; order Micrococcales; family Brevibacteriaceae; genus Brevibacterium; species Brevibacterium otitidis. The sequence goes on from NZ_JBHMAU010000028.1 coordinate 67,842, forward strand.
GCGGGCCGACGTGGGCGCGTCGGCTCACCTCGGGCGCGGGGCCGGGTGCGTCACGCGCCGCGTTCGTCCTCCGGGACCTTCGCGGCGTCGGCGATGTCACCGAACCATTCCTCGACGAGCTCGTCGTAGGAACCGTCCTCGTACATCTCGTGGAGCATCGTGTTGAACTCGTCGGTGAGTTCGGTGTTGCCCTTCTTGAAGCCGGCGCCGAGCACTTCGTCGGTGTCGTAGTTCTCAGCGAGTTCGATCTTGTCGCTGGCTTCGGTGGCGGCGTAGATCGTCGAGAGGTTCGCCACCGCAGCGTCGATCTGGCCCGAGGTGATCGCCTGGGTCAGCAGGCCGGAGTCCTCGAACTGCACAACCTTGGCTCCGGCGTCCTGGGCGTACGACTCACCGGTCGTCGCCTGCTGGGCGCCGACCTCCTTGCCTTCGAGCTCATCGAGGGACTTGATGCCGGAGTCCTTGACGACCATGAGGCCGAGGTTGTCGAGCAGGTACTTCTCGGAGAAGTCGAACTTCGTTGCCCGCTCATCGGTGATCGACATGCCCGAGATCGCCGTGTCGCACTGCGCGGTGTCGAGCGCCGAACCGGATTCGATGGCCTCGAACGGAGTGGTGACGACGTCGAGTTCGAGCTCGAGGCGGTCGGCGAGCTTCTGCGCCAGGTCGATGTCGAAGCCGACGGTCTCGTTGTTCTCGTCGGTGAACTCGAAGGGCTCATACGGAATGTCAGAGCAGACGGTGAGCTTGCCGCCGGCGACCGGCTTGAAGCCGTCAGCGCCATCGCTGTCGTCTCCGCCTCCGCCGCAGGCCGAAAGGACAAGGACAGATGCTGCCGTCAGGGCAGCAAGACTGAGGGAACGCTTCACGGATTTCCTCCTGATTGCAGTGCGGTGACGTCGTCACCGGGTGGTACGAACCCTGCGCCGGGTCCGCCGGCGCCACCGAAAGTGCGGTGTGCGGTTGAGTATATCGTGAAGCACGTCACAAGTCATAGGCGGTTGTGCGGCACTGGTGATTGTGTCCAAATCGTGTCCGCTCCTCCCGGTGCCCGAGGCGGTGGTTCAGACGGTGCCGGTCACCGGTCCCGAGGCGGTGGTTGGCTCCGCTCCCGAGGCGCCGGTTCCGGTGGCTCCGGCTGCCTCGGCGGCGATCGCGGCGAGCGTGCGCTCGGCCAGGGCTGCAGCCCGTGTTCCGGTCATGAACTGCGGCTCGGTCGCCCGGGAGATGGCGATGCCGTCGAAGGTCGCCAGCGCCCACCCGGCTGCCGCTTCGGGCTCGGGATGGCCGGGGTGGGCTGCCGCGATGAGTTCGCTCATGCGCTCACGCAGCTGGGTCCATGTGAGGGCGTGGATCTCGGCGAGTGCGGGCGTGACGCGGGAGAGGGCGACGAAGTCGAGCCAGATGCCGGCGGCGGTGAGATCGTCCTCGCGGGTCGAGCACAGCACCAGGGCGAGGTGCCGCAGCACGGAGGCGGCCTGCCCGGTCTCCTCGGCAGGAGTGCCGGCCGGTTCCGCGGTGCCGAGGTAGTCCTCGATATCGGTGGTTACAGCAGCCGAGATCGCCTCCATCGCCGCAGTCAGCATTGCGGCCTTGGTGGGGAAATGGTGCTGGACCGCGCCGATCGACACCCCGGCCTGGCCTGCGACCGTGCGGACGGTGGCCTTCTCGATGCCGCCTGCGGCGATGACGGAGACGATCGCGTCGATGATGTGGTCTCTGCTCGTGCTCATGGATCCTTCGCTGTTGGCGGGCACGGTGCTTCCACACCGGCAATACAAGTGTATTGCATACCCGACAATACGACTGTATTGTTTCGGTCATGGAGACCTCCCCGACCTGCAGCGCAGCGGACCCGGCCGCCCATCGCGATCGCCCAGCCGAGCCCGGTGATTCTGCTGCCCCCGGTGGCGCAGCTGCTCCTGCCCGCCGGCGCATTGCCGGACTCGACATCGCCCGCGGTGCCGCCGTGCTCGGCACACTCGGCACCAACATCTGGCTCTTCACCCACCCCGCCGGCCTGCTGGGCTACATCCTCGACCCGGCCGCCGGACTCGCTGCCGGTGCCGAGACCATGGCCTTCCAGGTGCTCAGCTCCCTGAGCAACGGCAAGTTCCTCTCCCTGCTCATGATGATGTTCGGCATCGGCGTGTTCCTGCAGTTCACTGCCTGGCACAAACGCAGCGCGCGCCGCGGCTGGCTGCGCAGCTACGCCCCGCGCGCCGGCCTCCTGTTCCTCGACGGGCTCATCAACTTCATCCTCATCGCCGAATTCGACGTGCTCATGGGCTATGCCGTCACCGGCTTCATCGTCGCCGGCATCATCGCCACCTCCCCACGCAGCACGCGCATCTGGGCCTGGGTGACCGGGGTCCTCCATGTGCTCGGCATCGGCCTGCTCAGCCTCCTGCTGCTCACCCAGCCCGAAAGCGCCAACGGTGATGCCGGTTCCGAGCTCACCGGCCCGGCCGCCGACTGGCCGCTGTGGCACGGCGTCAACCCCTACCGCGAGGCCGGCTTCACCGAACTCGCCGTCTTCCGCCTCGACAACAGCCTCATCTTCCGCGCCGAACCGATCTTCACCCTCGCCATGGGCATCTGCCTCTTCCTCATCGGCGCCCGCCTGTTCGCAGGCGGCATCTTCATCCCAGGCGGAGCCCGGCTGCGCCGCCGCTGCCTGCTCATCGGCGCCGCCGCGGCACCTGTCGACCTGCTCTTGGGCATCGTCGGCTCCCCGGCGGCGGTCTTCGCGCAGCGCTACCTCACCGCCAGCCTCGTCGCCATCGGCCTGCTCGCCCTCATCGCCCATGCCAGCCTGCACCGCTGGATCCCCCGGGCCGTCGAAACCGCATGCGCTGCCGCCGGGCGGATGTCGCTGAGCGTCTACGTCGGCCAGAACCTGCTCGCCGGCGCCCTGTTCTTCGGCTGGGGCCTCGACCTCACCGGCCGGTTCCCCGAGGCCCGCCTGGCGCTCACCATCACCGGTTTCGTTGCCGTGCTCGCAGCCGTCATTGCCTTCGCGCTGACGTGGCAGACGATCGCCGCCCGCCGCGGTGTGCGCGGACCGGCCGCCCGCGGCCCCCTCGAATGGCTCACCCACCTGGCACTTCAGAAGCTCACCTGACTACCCAGCCACCGCCTCGGCGCCGGCGCGAACCGAACCGCGCAGCGGCCCCCTGTCCACACCCTCTCCCCTCGCGCTCATTGTTGAACAATTGCTAGAGTGTGTCGCGTCACAGGGCAGCCACCGCATCGGTGCCGCCCGCGCCCGCCCGAGCGAGGAAGCACGATGAGCAGCCACACCCCGGACCCCACGCCCGATCACACCGGCGCCCACACAGCCCAGCCAGGCGACACCGCCCCGGCAAACGGCACACAGGCCGATGCGAAGAAGGCCGTCACCATCGGGGCGACCGGTCGCACCGCGATCTTCGGGGCCATGTTCCTCATGGCCACCTCCTCGATCGGCCCGGGCTTCATCACCCAGACCTCGGTGTTCACCGTCCAGCTCGGCGTGGCCTTCGCGTTTGCGATTCTTGTCTCCCTGCTCGTCGACATTGCCATCCAGCTCAACGTCTGGCGCGTCCTCGGCGTCACCGGGCTGCGTGCCAACGAACTGGGCAACCGGGTGCTGCCGGGTATCGGCTGGGTGATGGCCGCCTTCGTCTTCGTCGGCGGGCTCATCTTCAACATCGGCAACATCGGCGGTGCCGGCCTGGGCACCAACGCGATGCTCGGCATCGACGCGAAGATCGGCGGCGCGGTCTCAGCGCTCATCGCGATCTTCATCTTCCTGTCCAAGCGCGCCGGCGTCGCACTCGACCGCATCGTCGTCGCACTCGGCGCGGTCATGATCCTGCTCATGCTTTACGTCGCCATCGTCTCCCAGCCGCCGGTCGGCGAGGCGCTGAAGAACACCGTGCTGCCCGAGGAGGTCGACTTCCTCGTCATCACCACCCTCATCGGCGGCACCGTCGGCGGCTACATCACGTTTGCCGGCGCTCACCGCCTCATCGACTCGAAGATCACCGGACGTGAGAACGTCGGCCACATCACGCAGGTCTCGGTGCTCTCGATCATCATCACCGGTGTCATGCGCGTGCTGCTCTTCCTCGCCATCCTCGGCGTCGTCGCAGGCGGCGTGACGCTGTCGCAGGACAACACCGCCGCCGATGCCTTCCTCGCCGCCGCCGGTGAGGTCGGCCTGCGCGTCTTCGGTGTCGTGCTGTGGGCCGCCGGCCTCACCTCGGTCATCGGCGCCTCGTACACCTCGATCAGCTTCGTCACCACCCAGCGGACGAGCCCGCGCATCCGCAACCTGCTCACCATCGCCCTCATTGCCGTGTGCGCGACCGCCTTCCTCATCCTCGACCAGGCCCCGCAGACACTGCTCATCTTCGCCGGCGCCTTCAACGGCCTCATCCTGCCGATCGGCTTCGCCGTCGTCCTGTGGGTCGCCTGGGCCCGCCGCGACCTGCTGCACGGCTACCAGTACCCCAAGTGGCTCGCTGCCCTCGGTACGCTCACCTGGCTGGTCACGATCTGGCTGGGCTGGAACTCGCTCACCGGCATCGCCGCACTCTGGCAGGGATGACGATGGACACCGCTCCCGAGGCACCGGCGGGCTCCCCGTTCACCTCACCTGCGCAGGCCAGGGCGGCCTTCCGGGCCGGTCTCGACCGGCCGACCGCCGGCCTGTGCCCGGGGTTCACGCAGACGAACCTGCTTGCTGTGCCGCGCGAGCATGCCTTCGACTTCCTGCTCTTCGCCCAGCGCAACCCCAAGCCGATGCCGATCATCGGAGTGCTCGAAGCCGGGCAGACGAGCTCGCCGCTGCTTCAAGGCGGGGATATCCGCACCGATGTGCCGGCCTACCGGATCTACCGGAACGGTGAGCTCGCCGAGACCGTCACGGATGCCACCGCGTTCTGGCGAGACGACATCGTCAGCTTCCTCATCGGCTGCTCGTTCACCTTCGAGGCTGCGCTGCTGGCCGCCGGCATTGACATCGCTCACATCAGCCAGAACGTCAACGTGCCGATGTACCGCACCTCGATCGACACCGCACCGGCCGGGATCTTCTCAGGCCCGCTTGTTGTGTCGATGCGCCCGCTGCCGGCGAACCAGGTCGCCGAGGCGGTGCGCATCACCTCCCGCTACCCGGCCGTGCACGGGGCACCGGTGCACATCGGCAACCCGGCAGAGATCGGCATCCGCGACCTCGGCAACCCTGACTACGGCGATGCGGTGACGATCCCGGATGGGCATCTGCCGGTGTTCTGGGCCTGCGGGGTCACCCCGCAAGCCGCGCTGCTGGCCGCCCGCCCGGAGATCGCGATCGCCCACTCACCCGGGAAGATGCTCATCACTGACGCCCGGGATGCCGAGTTCCAGGTCCCCTAAGCCCAGGTTCCCGAGGTCGGTTCCTCATAGGCCGGGCGTACCTGCGTGAGGAGACCAAGTTCAGGACAGCAGCTCGCGGACCTCGCTGCGCGCCCGGTCGAGGTAGCTGCGCATCTTCTCAGCGGCCTCGCGGCGCCGGCCGCTTGCGGCAAGGTCGGCGATCGTGGCGTTGAGCTCGATATAGGGGTAGTGGAAGCCGCGGCGCTCGGCTGAACCGCGGATGAAGACGAGCCGCATGAGCGCGAGCACCCGGGTCATGACCTCGTTGGCGTAGTAGGACTCGGCCGAGGCGATGATCGCCGAGTGGAACCGCTGGTTGGCATCGCCGACCGCATGGGGGTCGCCCGCCTCGCGTGCGGCCCGCCCGGCGGCCACACAGTCCTTAAGCGTGGCCGTGTCGAGCCGGTCCGACCACTGCAGGACGGCCGGTTCGAGCAGCGAACGGCACTGGTAGATCTCATCGACGTGCGAGATCTCCGGCAGCGTCACATGCACCCCGCGGTGCGGCAGCCGCACGACGACCCCGTAGCCCTGCAGCGCGACGAACGCCTCGCGCAGCGTGTTCCGGGAGACCTCCAGCCGGGTGGCCAGGGCAACCTCGTGGAGCTTCTCGCCAGGGGCGAGCTGGCCGGTTGAGATCTCCTCCAGCAGCGTATGGGTCACCCGCTGCTGTGCCGATACGAATTCCATGGTCACGCCGCCATAGTAGGAGACAATCGCGGTAGCGGCGGCTGTGATCTTTCTGTCATGTTCCCTTACCGTTCCCATACGCCCTCAGTACCAGCCTCGCGCCGCATCCTCGGCACGGTTCAGGAGATCCGCGCGAGCACCTGACCTGCCGAAACGCTGTCACCTGCATCCAGGGGCTCACATGCAATCGTCCCGCCGGACGGGGCGGAGACATTGGACTCCATCTTCATCGCCTCGATGACCGCGACCGTCTGCCCGGCCTCGACCGCGTCGCCGTCTGCCACCTTCCACGTCACGAAGCTGCCGGCATATGGACTCGTGACCTCCGCTCCCGAGGCGTCGGCGCCGTTGTCGGTGCTGCTCGCCTCGGTCTCGGTGTCCGCGCCCGTGGTGCCGGCAGGCTGGGCCTCGCCGGTAGACGCACCGCTTGGGCCTGGGCTGGCGAGCCGGCTCAGCAGCTCAGCAGGCAGACCGAGCTCGACGCGCTTGCCATCGAGTTCGACGCCGAAGCGGGTGAGCGGCTGACCATCACGTTGATCGGCGAAGACCTCGGTGCGTTCGAACTGCTCGGCGAAGTCGTTTTCGATCCAGGTCGTGTGGACGGCGAAGTCATCGGCGAAGTCAGAGTGTTCGAGCACTGCCTGGTGGAACGGCACGACCGTGGCGACCCCCTCGATGACGAGTTCGCGCAGCGCCTGCCGGGCACGCGTGATCGCCTGGTCGCGGTCGGCACCGAAGACGATGAGCTTGGCCATCATCGAGTCATAGGCACCCGGGATCGTCGACCCGCTCGTGACCCCGGTGTCGACGCGGATGCCCGGGCCGGTCGGGGCCTCGAATCGGGTGATGGTGCCCGGGCAGGGGACATAGCCGTTGGCGACGTCTTCGGCGTTGAGCCGGAACTCGATCGCATGCCCGAGCTGCGGCACAGTGATCTCGCTGTCCCCACCTGCGGCATTGCCGTCAGAAGCATCGCCGTCGGCGAAGGATAGTGGCAGGCCGGCGGCGATCCGGAACTGCTCGCCGACAAGATCGACGCCGGTCGTCATCTCGGTCACCGGATGCTCAACTTGCAGGCGCGTGTTGACCTCCAGGAAGCTGATGGTGCCGTCTTCGGCGATGAGGAACTCGACCGTACCGGCGCAGACGTACCCGGCAGCCTGGCAGATCTTGACCGCGCCCTCACGGATCGTCGCCTCCTGTTCGGAGGTGAGGAACGGTGCCGGTGCCTCCTCGACGAGCTTCTGGTTGCGCCGCTGCAGCGAGCAGTCCCGCAGCCCGATCACGACCGTGTTCCCGTGCGTGTCCGCCAGGATCTGCGCCTCGACGTGCCGGGGGCGGACGAGGAATTTCTCGACAAAGCACTCACCGCGGCCGAACGCGGCCACCGCCTCGCGCCCGGCGGCCGCGAAGGCATCCTCGACGTCAGCGAGCTCATGGACGACTTTGAGGCCGCGTCCGCCGCCACCGTAGGCAGCCTTGATCGCAATCGGCAGCCCGTGCCCCTCAGCGAAGGCGTGCGCCTCCTCCCAGTCCTCGACCGGGCCATCGGAACCGGGCGCGAGCGGGGCGTCGACGGAGAGTGCGATCTCGCGGGCGGTGACCTTGTTGCCCAGCTTCTCGATCACCTCAGGTGACGGGCCGATCCACGTCAGTCCCGCCTCGGCGACGGCGGCGGCGAACTCAGCGTTCTCGGCGAGGAACCCGTAGCCGGGGTGGACGGCCTCGACACCGGCGCGCAGCGCGGTTTCGATGAGGGCCGGGATGTTCATGTACGTCTCGGCCGGGGCGGTGCCCGGCAGCCGGTAGGCCTCGTCGGCGATGCGGGTGTGCAGGGCCTCGGCGTCGGCATCGGAGTACACGGCCACTGAGCGCAGCCCGTGGTCGGCTGCCGCGCGGGCGATGCGCACGGCGATCTCCCCGCGGTTGGCGATGAGCACGGAAGCAAGCGTCATGACGGTTCTCCTGGCAGGTCGGCGGCGTGGATGGTGAAGCGCGCCTCGGCACCCGGCGGCAGCTGGGCGGCGAGGTCGAGGTCTTCGGCGATGACGGTGGCGATGACCGGATACCCGCCGGTCACCGGATGGTCGGCCAGGAACAGCACCGGCTGGCCTTCCGGCGGCACCTGGATTGCACCGGAGACCATGCCCTCACTGGCGAGCTCCCCGGTGTCCTCGGCCCGGCGCAGCGGCCGGCCGTCCTCGCCTGCCTGCAGGCGAAGGGCGATGCGATTGGACTCCTGGCTGACCGTCCACACTTGGCTGGTGAGCGTCTCCAGCTCACCGGGGGCGCACCAGTCATCTCTCGGCCCGGGCACCACCCGCAGCTCTGCGGTCGTGAGATTACCTTCCGGTAGGGTCGTAGGCTCCGGCCCGCCGACGGCAACCACGTCGGGTGTGACGGGCACCTTGAGCTGCTGGCCGACGCTGATCGGCTCAGGCCCGAGCCGGGAGAGCGTATCGGTGGCCGTCGAGCCGAGCACCTCGCTGGTGACGAACCCGCCGCGCACCGCGACATAGGAGCGGATCCCATGCGTCGGCGCACCGATCTCCACACTCTCACCAGCCGGGGCGACGAGCGGGGTGCGCAGTGGGGCGGGCTTGCCACCCACGGCGACAGGCGCCTCGGCTCCGGTGACGGCCAGCGTCAGGTCGGTCTCAGCACGGAGTGCGAGCCCGCCGAAGAGGCATTCGATGACAGTGGCGTCGCCGCGGTTGCCGACGATCCGGTTGGCCTGCCGGGCTGAGGCGCGGTCGAGCACCCCGGAAGTCGGCACGCCGGTGTCGCCGTGGCCGGTGCGCCCGCGGTCCTGGAACAGCGCCTGCAGACCCACGGCGGTGACGGTCGCCGCCGGGCGGGCCGGCTGGCTTGCCGGCGCCGAGGCGGTGGCCGGGGAGAGCGTGACCTCCTCGGCCACCGCCCGGTAGCGGATCTCATCACCCGGGCTGATGCGGTTGGGTGGATTCTCGCCCAGATCCCACACCGGGGTGGGGGAGGAGCCGAGAAGCTGCCAGCCGCCGGGTGAGTCGATCGGGTAGACGGCGGAGAACGGCCCGGCCAGGGCGACGGAGCCGCGCGGCACCTTGGTGCGCGGGGAGGACCGGCGCGGGGTGTCCCAGCCGCTGCCAGCAGCGGTGCAGTAGGCGAAGCCAGGGGAGAACCCGCCGAAGGCGGCCAGCCAGTCTTCGCTCGTGTGCCGGTCGATGAGCGCCTCGGTCGAGATGCCGTAGTGCTCGGCGACCGCTTCGAGGTCCTCGCCGTTGTAGACGACGTCGATGTCGATGCGCTTGTGCGCGCCGGCGGTCGCATCATCCGGAGTCAGTTCGCGCAGGGCGGCCAGGGCTGAGTCGAGGCCGCGGCGGGTGGCGGCTTTGAACAGCAGCGTGCGGGCGGCGGCGATGACCTCGATCTGCGCGTCGAGCGGGTGGGCGCTCAGGTGGGCGTGCCAGGCCATGACGGTGGCGGTGTCGGGCAGTTCGATGAGCACCGCGCGGGTGCCCATGGGTCGGAAGTCCGGAGAGCTGGTGGCAGCGCCGGATTGGTCGGCCGGGCTCATGCGAAGCTCGTGACTGTCACGCCGGCTTCGTCGAGGGCCTCGCGGATGGCTTTGGCCATCTCGACGGCACCCGGCGAGTCGCCGTGCACGCAGATCGACTGGGCGTCGACGCGCAGGGTCGAGCCGTCGCGGGCGGTGACCGTGCCCGAGGTGGCCATCTCGACGACCCGGGAGCGCACGGTGTCGATGTCGGTGACGACCGCATCGTCCTCCGACCGGGAGACAAGCGTGCCGTCGGGATTGTAATTGCGATCGGCGAAGGCTTCGGTGATGACCTGCAGACCGGCCTTGACGGCCATCTCCGCGGCGATCGAGCCGGGCAGCAGAAGCAGCGGGACGCTGCGGGAGAAGGCCCGCAGCCCGTCGATGACGGCCTGAGCGTGCTCGGCATTGCGCACGAGCGCGTTGTACAGCGCGCCATGGGGTTTGACGTAGCGGACCTCGGAGCCGTGCGAGCGGGCGATCGCATCGAGGGCGCCGATCTGGTAGAGCACCTCGTCAGCCAGCTGCTTGGGGTCGTAGTCGATGAACCGGCGGCCGAAGCCCGACGGGTCGTTGTAGGCCGGGTGCGCCCCGATCGTCACACCGCGGGCAGCGGCCTGGCTGACGGTGGCCGAGATGCCGTGCGGGCTGCCGGCATGGAAGCCGCAGGCGACATTGGCCGAGGAGACGACGTCGAGGATCGCCTCGTCATTGCCGACGGGAATGCCGGCGACCGATTCGCCCAGGTCGGAGTTGACGTCGATGCTGCTCATAACTTCTCCTCCAGTTCGCCTCGGCGGGCCGCAGTGCCCTGATCGTTGTTGAACAATTCTACGGGATGGGAGCCGGTTTGGCGTCGGGAGGGGCTGGGGAAAACGGTCGGCGCCGAGGGCGGTGACTCAGCTGATGGGTGGTGGCGGGTCTCAGTAGCGGGCGGCGCGGCGTGCCCGGCGCTCATTCACCCGGCGGGTCTCTCCGCGGATGGTGAAGCAGGAGATGACGGTGCCGACGAAGAAGAATCCGCCGGTGAAGAGGAATAGCAGACCCATGACGATCTTGCCGATGTAGAAGTACTGCAGGCCTGCGATGAGGACGAAGCCGAGGAGGGTGAGGACGAGGGCGAGGCCGGGATCCTTGGCCGGTTCGGTGGCGTAGGGCGACATGCGAGCTCCTTTCGCGAACAGGTGCGCGTGCTGGTGCTCTTCCCAGTGTGCCCTATCGGCATCCGAACCGGCTGGGAGCACTGCCTGGCGGACGCCAGAGCCGACCGCGTGCCTCAGCCGAGCAGCCGCACACCGGCCATCGCAAGCCCGCCGAAGAGCATGCCCCAGGCGATGATCGACACGATCTGCCAGCCCGCCACGGCATTGCGGGAGGCGCCGAAGGAGACCATCGCCATCGAGGTGATCTGGCTGGGCAGCACCGTCTGGCCGAGCAGGCTGACGCCTGGCACGCCCCACCGGTCGAAGGCGCGCCGGAGCCTGGCCCGCTTCGGAGAGTCGGCCCGCTTCCGAGCATCAGCCGGCTTCCGCGCTGTCACCCAGGCGCGGATTGTGTGAGCACCGTAGACGAGGGCGAGCATCGACAGCACATTGCCGAGGATCGCGGCCGGGATCGCGATGACGGGATGGACGCCGGCGACAATGCCGATGACCGAGCCGAAGTACGACTCGACGAACGGCAGTGCGGAGATGAGGATGATGCCGGCCCAGCGGGCCCACATCGGCAGCGAGGTGGTGAATTCCTGGAGTGCTTCGAACATGGGTCTCTCCTTCACGAGGGGCGGCTTCACGCGGGGCTGCACTTGTCTGGTACAGCGTGCTAGTTCAGTGTACTGGTACAGTGTGCTAGATTGTCAAGTGACGATCGGAGTCGTGAACGAAGCGCTGGAAGAGGCGCCAGGCGGGAGGAGTCCGATGGCTGACAGGCGGGAGCAGATCGTCGAGGCCGCCCTTGAGCTCGTCGAGTCCGGCGGGCCAGGTGCTGCGAGCGTGCGCGCTGTCGCCGAGCGCGCCGGCATCGGCGCGAGCACGCTTCGGTACTATTTCCCGACCCAAAGTGCGCTCTTGCACGCAGTGGCTGAGCGGGCCTATTCGCGTGAGGTGCCCGATCTCGACATCGCGAACTCCTCACGGGATCCAGCCGAGCGGCTGACCGAGTGCATGCTGCAGTTCCTGCCGCATGATGACGAATCGACGCGCTCGCTGCTCGGCATCTGGGTCACCCAGATGTCCAATGCCTTCGGCCCGGAGGCTGATGACTCCAGTACGCGGATGCTCTCACGGCTCTACGAGATCGGGCTGGCCAGGATCGAGTCATGGCTGCGCGTCCTCGCCGCCGAAGGGCACCTGTCCGAAGATGACATCTCCGACCGCGCCTCCCTGCTGAGTGCGGCATGCGATGGGCTCATGCCGCAGTTCGGCGCCACCGACCTGGAGCTGACGCTCGATGTCGCCCGCAGACGACTGCGCTGGCTGTGCGGAGCCGTGCTCGACCACACGCCCTGAACCCGAAACGCGTGCCACGCACCGCCCGGGGGCACTCGAGAAGAGAAAGACCCCGGTTCGCACGATCGCGCGCAAACCGGGGTCGGAAACCTCAGCGCAGAGGGCTCAAGGGGACTCAGCGGGGCTCAGACCATCACTTCGATCAACCGCGGTCCCGGCTCAGCCAGTGCCTCGGAGAACGCGGCGTCGAGCTGCTCGACGGTCTCGACACGACGGGCCGGCACGCCCATCCCCTCGGATATGGCGGACCAGTTCGGCACCGGGTCGCTGAGGTCGAGCAGCGATGAGGCCTTCGGTCCGAAGTCCGGCACGCCGACATTGACCATCTCATTGCGCAGGATCTGGTACTTCGCATTGTTGAAGATCAGCGTGACGACGTCGAGGCCCTCGCGTGCCTGCGTCCACAGCGCCTGCGGCTGATACAGCCCCGAGCCATCGCTTTCGAGCGTGACGACCTTGCGGTCGGGACACGCGATCGCGGCGCCGGCGGCGACCGGCATGGCGTAGCCGATCGACCCTCCGGTGCCGGAGAACCAGTCATGCGGCTGCGCTGCTGCGGTCAGCGACCAGAACCCTCCGCCGGTCGTGATCGACTCATCGACGACGATCGCGCCCTCCGGAATCCGGGCACCGAGGAACGCGCCGATCTTCTCCGGCGTGATCTGCCCGCTCGGCAGCTCCGGCGGTGCCAGCGGGGCGGCCTGTCCATGGCCGGTCCCCACCTTGGGAGCGGCCCCACCCGAGGCGCCGACCGCCTCGGCGAGGGCCTCAAGGGCGGCGAGCGAATCGCCTTCGCGCTTGCAGAGCTCGAAGAACGTGGTGCCCGGCTGGGTGAGCTCGCTGCGCTTGTCCGGGTAGGCGAAGAACGCCACCGGGGCCTTCGAGTCGATGAGGATGAGCGCGTCGTAGCGGCGCAGCAGCTCCTGGGACGGCTCCACGGGGTAGGGGACCTTGATCGTCGGCACGCGGCCGGCACCGCGTTCGGTGCGCGGGGCGAAGGTGTCCGAGAGCAGATCGGCCCCGGTGGCCGCTGCGATCCGGCCGGCGAGGGCAAGCTGTGCAGAGCGCAGGGAGCGCCCGCCCATGAGAAAGGCGGTGCGGTGACCGGAGCTGCGCAGCCGTTCGGCAGCGGCTTCGACGACGGCGGCATCGAGGACCGGGCGCGGCAGCGCGGCAGCCCGCGGCAGAGCGGTGTCGGCGGTGACCGGGTTCCATGCGGTGTCGGCCGGCAGGATGAGCGAGGCGACACGGCCAGCATCGGCCTGGCTGATCGCATCGGCGGTGTCAGAGGCGATGGTGTCCGGCGAGGGCGAAGTGCGCACCCAGTGGCTGAACGGGCGGGCTGCGCCCTCGATGTCCGAGGTCAGCGGCGCATCGAGGTGGCGGTGGTAGGTGGCGTGATCGCCGATGACGTTGACGATGCCAGCGCGGGCGCGCAGGGCGTTGTGCATGTTCGACAGACCGTTGGCCAGCCCGGGCCCGAGGTGGAGCAGCGTGGCGGCCGCGCGATCGGTCATGCGGGAGTAGCCGTCGGCTGCGCCGGTGACGGTGCCTTCGAACAGGCCCAGGACTCCGCGGATGCTCTTCGCCTGGTCGAGGGCGGCCACGAAGTGCATCTCCGAGGTGCCCGGATTGGCGAAGCACACCTCGATGTCGTTGTGCTCCAGAGTGGCGAGGAGGTGGTCGGCGCCGTTGGTCATCGGTCCTCTGCTTTCTGCTACTGCTACTGCTACTGACCGGAGGCTGGCATGTGTGCGCGCAAGGCTGACGGCGATGGTCGCGGGGCTGGCGATCATGCTCGCTGGAGCCGGTCTGCTGGGGGCGTGATGGAACTGTCGTCAGCAGCGGCTCCGCGTCGATGCGGGCCGGGTGAAGCTGACCGCTCTCATCTCATCACCAGCGGGCAGTCTGCGCAAGGTGGCTGGGGCCTGCGGGCATGCCGGATCAGCCGATCCCGGTGACTCCGCGGACGGTCTTCGCGCCATCGACCGGGTCGACGATGAAGAGCTTCTCCGGTCCGCCCCCGCTGTCTGTCAGACCGGAGATGCCGAAGAGCCCGAGCGCGGGAGCGGCCTGTTCGACGATCGGGAAGCTGCCGTCCTCCGGTGCGAAGGTCCACAGCTCCTTGCCGGTGATCGCGTCGTAGCCGACGATGGTCCCATCAGGTCCGGGCAGCGCTGCGATCGGGGCCCGGTCCTCGGTGCCTGGGAGCACGAGATCCGACAGGCCGCGCGGATCCATAGCGGAGTCGCTGTGCTCATAGAAGTCTGCGCCCGGAATCTGAGTCTCGAACTCCTCGCCGTGCTTGCCGGTGCCGTCGTCGAAGAGGCGGAACTGCTGCGTCTGCTGCCCCGCGACGCCGGCGAGCCCGAGTTCGCCGGCTCGACCAGGCCGAACTCGCCCTTGACGACCCGGCGGAGTTCTTCGAACTCTCCCGCCGCTTCCACATCGAACTCGTCGACGCGTGCGCGAACGCGTATCTGCGCTCAGTGCTCACCAGCGTGTGGGACCACCCGGTCCAGCAGCGCATCGGCGCCCGGGCCGGAGCCGACCGCGCCCAGTGGCAGGCTGCCCTGGCCACCCACCGAGAGCTGCAGGCCGCGCTCGCAGGCGGCGACGGTGCGGCAGCTGAGGCCGCACTCATGCGCTGTCACACCGACTGAGGTGTCAGCTGCGATGCTGCAGCATCTGGGATGAGGTCGCCCGGGCCGTGGCGCATGCGAACCAGCCGCAGCCGGTTCGCAGCTGAGCATGAGGGCTGCGACCGCCTGGACTCGCATGTCCATGTTTACGTCAGCGTCACCGGCAGGCCATGTCGGCCTGTCACCCTCGGGAGCATGGATGCAACGCTTGCGGCTCTTCGCACCTGGATCGAGACCACCGGACAGCAGTGGCTGGCCGATGACAACATCACAGGCATCGACATCGCCCACAAGGTCGTCGAGGGCATGACACTGGATGCCGTGTGCCTGCGCTTCACCGTGCACCGCAAGCTTGCAGCCGCCGACCCGGCTGCCACCATCCCGCCGTATGTCAGCATCGGCGAGCGCATCGTTCCCACCGATGTGATCGAAGCCCGCCCGTTTTCCGCCGCCCGCCAGCCGGTCCGCGCCCACGCCTGACCGGCACTGACCCGGCTGCTTGTTGCGCTGCGGCGTAGACTGAGGGCATGACTGCACAGGATCGCAAGACTCCAGGACCATCGGTCAAAGACGACGAGATGTATGAAGCGCTGCGCCGTGAAGGCAACAGCAAGGAGAAGTCCGCGCGCATCGCCAATGCTGCCGCGCAGGACTCCCGCTCTGATGTGGGCGAACGCGGCGGAGAGTCCGGCTCCTACGAGGACTGGACCGTCGAACAGCTGCGCGAGCGCGCCGCCGAACTCGATATCGCCGGCCGCTCGGAGATGAACAAAGACGACCTCATCGCAGCCTTGCGGGGGTAAACCCCACCCCACCTGACCGGCTGCCCCATGTCCGGCAGCCGCAGGATCGGCCAGGCTGGAAGCATGACCACGTCTGAGCCCAGCAGTCGCCCTGCCGCGCACACCGCCCCAGCGCCCCCGTCGGCCGCAACCCTGCCAGCCGCGACCCCGCCAGTTGCAGCCCCGCCGCACACCACGGCCACCCCACCGGCCGCCGCGCCGCAGGCGGCCTCGGCCGATACCGCACTCCTCGACTCCCCAGCCCCGTCGCCGGGCAGCAGCCGCCGGATCGGCGCTCTCGATGCTGTGCGCGGCTTCGCGCTGTGCGGCATCATCTTCGCCAACGTCCCCGGGATCCTCAATCTCGATCCGCGGGAAGGCGAGAGCATCAATACGGTGGCGACGATCGTCTACCGGTGGGTCGACGGACACTTCTTCCCGCTGTTCTCCCTGCTCTTCGGCATCGGCTTCGGCCTCATGTGGCTCTCGGCCACCCGCCACAGCCCGCGCCCGCGGCTGGTGATGCTCAGGCGGCTGGGCTTCCTCACTCTCCTCGGCATCGGCCACACCCTCCTGCATCCGGGTGAAGCGCTCATCTACTACGGCGCCCTCGGCATCATCGTGCTGCTGCCGCTGACCCTCCTGCCCGCCCGCACCGTCGCCCCGGTCCTGGGCACCGCCGGGATCGCACTGCTGACTGCCGGGGCCTGGTTCGGCGGGCCGACCCTCATCCCCGGACTCTTCGTCCTCGGCTTCTGGCTCGGCACCTCCGGTCAGGTCGCCCGCGCCTTCGCACCCTTCCCGGCCCTCATGCTCCTGCTGGTCGGCGCGGCACTGTCCAGCTACGTCTACACCGCCAACGGCTTCCCGCCGACGGTCAACTCCTCCTTCGACAGCCTCTACGCCACCGGCGGTACCGCGATGTACCTCGGCGCGTTTGTGCTGCTCCTGGCTTCCCCGCTGCGCGGATTCCTCCACGCGGTCTTCGCCCCGCTCGGCCGGCTGGCGCTGACGAACTACATCACCGCCACCCTGCTCATGCTCGCGATGCTCATCCCCACCCGGGCGCTCGGCATCGTGCCGACGGACACACTGAACGGCTGGCAGCTGGTCATGGCCAGCTGCGTGCTCATCCTCGCCCTCCAGTGGGTGTTCTCAACGCTGTGGCTGCGCGGCTTCACGCAGGGTCCGCTCGAATGGGTGTGGCGCAAGGTCACGTGGCTGGGCACCCGCCCGCTGCCGCTGCGGCGCACGAGCTGACCGCGCCCGAGGCGCCGGTCACCACACCGTCGTACCGCGCCCGAGGCGCCGGTCACCACAGCAATGGCAGCGGCCGCACCGATGTGCGACCGCTGCCATCTACAGTTTCAGCCGTCGAGCAGCCAGTCGTTGGGGGCGAAGAGCTCGAAGTGCACCTGCTCATCGGCGAAGCCGTGCGCACTCAGCTGTGTGCGCATATGCTGCAGAAACCCGTTCGAGCCGTACACATAGACATCGGCATCGGTGGGCAGCTCCACCTCGTCGAGGCTGATGAAGCCCTGCCGTGCCCCCTCACCAGGATCGGTCTCGTACCAGGTCAGCGCCTGCCCGTCGGACAGCGCACCGGGCAGCTGCGTGCGCTGCGCGGCCAGCGCATCGACAGCCGGGTGAAGGTCGCCGTGCAGGGAGATGACTCTGCGCTGCGAGCTGTTGGCGACCAGGTACTCCAGCATCCCGATCATCGGGGTCGCGCCGATGCCGGCGGAGAGGAGCACCACCGGCGTGTCTGTATGGGAGAGCACGAGGTCACCGAAGGGCAGCGTCACCTCGAGCGTGTCGCCGACGGCCACATGGTCGGCGAGGAAGTTCGAGACCTCCCCAGCCGGCGCCTCGGCGGTGGCCCCGATCCGTTTGACTGCGAAGGTCAGCTCACCGGCAGAGGCGTCATCGACGAGGCTGTACTGGCGCATCTGGCGCGCACCGTCGGGCAGCCGGGCCCCGACGGAGATGTACTGGCCGGGCAGGTGTGCCGGCAGCGGTGCATCGCCTTCGGCAGCGGCGACGGTGACGAGCATGACGTCCCCGGGCAGGTCGACGCGGTTGGTGACGGTGACGGTGCGGAACACATCGCCATCGGCCACGCCGGCCGAACGGTAGAGCTCGCGCTCGAACTCGATGAGCACATCGGCCATGATCCAGTACACGGCATCCCAGGCTTCTGCGACCTCGGCGGTGACGGTGTCAGCGCCGAGCACCTCGACGATGGCGGCGAAGAGATTGTCGTGCACGATCTGGTACTGATCGGCAGTGATCCCCAGGCTGGCGTGCTTGTGGCCGATGTGCTGGAGCAGATCCACCCCAGAGTCAACCAAACCCGACCCTAGGAGATGCAAGTCAATCTGAAACGGATTATTGCGAGCGTTGCCGCGGCAACTGCTCTGGCAGTAGGCCTAACATCGGTCAACATTGCTCCAGTCGTCGCTGATGAGATGCCGACGCAGACGGGCGAGGTCGCCACCGCCCAGCCTGCCGACACAGAAGTTGAAGAAGCGGGAGACGTGGCGTTGACTGATGCTGCCGACGCGGACATTGTGGTGAAGCGGGAAGGAGATACAGTCACGACCACGGTTGAGGCAGAGGAGGTGGAGTCCAGCATCGATGTGTCCACCTCAGAAGACGGACCGCTCGACGAACTGATTCAATCGGTTCGTCCTGACTTGGCTCAAATTGGTGTGATGGATATCATATTGACACTATGACCTGCGGGTTTGGGTTGTGAAGTGCTGGAATTCCTGACTAATCGGGTGGTTGGGGTGGCGGTAGGCTGTGGGATATGCCACTGCCGA
>NZ_JBHMAU010000029.1:0-1330 GCF_042429315.1 Brevibacterium otitidis
GAAAACAGGTCCATGACGAAAGCGACATAGACGAAACCACTCCATGTCGGCACATAGGTGATATCGGCAACCCAGCGAGTATCAGGAGTATCTGCGGTGAAATCCGGCTCTTCAGAGTTGAGTGTGGGTTGATGCGTCCAGGCCGCCAGCGATGAGCAGCATGCGGAGCCGGTAGTGCTCGAAGTTGCGGAATCCGCGAGCGATCCGACGGCCCAGCTCGATGAGCCCGTTGACCGCCTCGGTGCCACCGTTGCTGGCACCGTCGGTGTCGAAGTACGCCAGGATTGTCGTCTTCCATTTCCGCAGCGTCCTGCCCAGTCTGGCGATCTCTGGGATCGGGCACGTCGGCAAGGCCTCGATCACGCGGGTGGCCAGCCTGCGCCCTTGCGCGTGAGTGTCCTGGTGGAACATGTCACGCACGTCCTGCGCGCACTGGTAGGCGACTTCGACAGCGACATGATCCTCATGCGCGACGAAGGCCGCCTGCAACCGTTTCTGTTGTCGTTCGGTGAGGCGTTCGCGTCCGGCCCGCAGAAGGTTGCGGATGCCGTAGAGCGGGTCGCCTTTGCGTCCCCGGTGCCCGAGTGTCTGCTGCTGGATACGACGGCGGACGTCATCGACGGCGCTGGTGGCGAGCTTCACGATGTGAAAAGCATCGAGCACACAGGTGGCGTCGTCGAGTTGGTCATCGATCGTGTTCTTGTATCCCTGGAACGGGTCCAGCGTCGCGACCCGCACACCGTTGCGGAAGGAAGGCCCGCGTGCGGTGAGCCAGTCTTTGTACACCGTTGCTGAGCGTCCCGGGACGAGATCCAGCAGACGCGCGGTTCGGTGCTGGTGGCGGGTGAGGTCGACCATGCCGGTCAGCTCCTTGGGTCCGCGCCGGCGCGGATCGGTGTGGTGCCAGACGTGCTCATCGACGCCGAGAACCTCGACGCCGTCGAACCGTGCCGGATCGGCAGCGGCGGTGTTGAGCACTGGCCGGATCTGGGACCACAGCGTGTTCCACGTCGTGCCCAACTGGCGGGCCAGTCCCTGGACGGAGGCGTTCTCATAGCGCAACTGGCGGATCGCCCACCGGACCGCGCGGGTTGTCAGCAGGCCGCGCGGGGCGGCGACCTGCGGGTTCTGCTCGGTGAAGGTCACGACCGGGCAGGCGGACTCGCGGCAGATCCAGCGGTGTTTGCGCCATCGCAGGCGGGCAGGTCGCCCAGCGGATGGGGCGTCGATCAGGGTCACGGTGATGCGTCCGTGGCCGGTCGGGATGACGCCGCAACCGGGGCAACCGGTCAGCCGGTCACAGGTCTCGACGTCGAGGACCACGCTCTCG
>NZ_JBHMAU010000003.1:0-90700 GCF_042429315.1 Brevibacterium otitidis
CGCTCACCCGAGCCCCTGATCGGCCTCGCCATGCTCACACTCGGAGGCCACCGCCCCCTCCTGCCCGGCCGCTGAAGACCCACGGATCAGTCAGTAGAGCCACATTTTGCGGACCCGTCCCCATGGCCGGATGACGGGGCCGCCGATTCGGCGTACCCGTTGCGGGGTGTCACCGCGTGATCCCATGAGCACAGTCGATCTGGGCCAGCCGAATGGCGATAGCCTCATCCGCGGTGAGTTCCCCGGCCAAGACGCGGCGGCCCAGGGCACGGTCGGCGTCGGTCTCCTCGGCCCCGGCCATCCGCTGCCCGCATGTCACCTGCGCCTCGATCCAGTCGATGTTGCCCCTCGTGGCCGGTCCGGTGCTGTCCATCGCGCCTGTTTCCTTCCTCTACCCCTCTGGTGCCGTGATTCCCGTGGTCACTGTTCTCCCGTACCCCATAGGTACGGGGCGCTTCCGGACTGTTACGTTCAGAGGCTGCGGCCGGGCGGGTCACGGCGGTCCGGTCCGGACCTACCCGGCGGCTGCCACGGGTCCTCCCGGCCGGGATTGCGGCCACCGGTCAGGCGGCGCAGCGCCCGCCTGGCCTTGGTGCGGGTCGATTCGGGGGCGACCTGCTCCACGTAGAGCCTGCGCCAGCGCTGCTGCTGGTCCAGCTCCGCAGTGTCCACACCCGGCATTGTGGTGGCGATGTCGATCATGGTCTGGGCATCGGCTTGCAGGAGCCGGAACGCCGGTGCCGAGGCCGGGCCGAGATAGCCCGGCCGTGCCCGAGCCAGAGCGAAGACCTGCTCATACCGGGCCAGCCACGCCAGCGCCTCGCCCGGGGCCGGACGGCGGGTCTGCTCGCCCTGGAGCACGTCGGCGGCCGAGACCGACCCTGCCGCCGACTCGCCGGTGGTGTCGTGGAGGAGGCGTTCCCGGGAGAATACCCGCACCCGGGTGATGAACGGCAACGCCTCCAGCGCGGCCACGACCCGAGGTGATCCCGCCACGGCGGTCTCATGCGCCTCGGGTGGGGTCCACCGGCCGATCCCGGGATACGCGGCCGCCAGCGCCCGCTGCTGCGCCGAGAGGCGCGAGACCGCCGCCGGGGTCGCCACGGCGACGACTTCGACCCGGTACCCGGCCTCGGCGAACCGCGAGGCGGTGCCGGTGACCATCTCCGGGTCACGGAACGTGCCCTCCAACAGCACCGAGAACCGGTGTGCCAACGCATGCTCCAGAGCGAGGCGCACCAGTCCGCCCGAGACCGGTGCTGTCTTCTCCGGCATCGCCAAGGGTTCCTCGACCATCAACCGGGCGTAGTCCGGGTGGTACTCGCGTAGGTCATCCCCGGTGATCGGCACCAGGGTCGGGTCTTCTGCCAGGATCGCGTCCTGAGCGACGGTCTTACCCGCCGCCGGCTGCCCGCCCAGCAGCACCAGCCGCGGACTCTCTGGGGTCGGGGCGTAGTCGCCGAAGATGTCTTCACGGGCGATGTGCTCGAACTGCCACGCCAGCCACTGAGGGCTGTCGAACTCCGGCGCGGCCACCCCGTTCTGCCTCGCTGGTTAGGTCAGGGGCAGGTCGGTCAGGGCCTGCGCCTCGTGCACCCATGCCTGCTGCTGGGCGATCAGCCCGGCACGGTCGCCCGGGTCGAGGGCCTTGGTCTGCTGCTTGACAAGACGACGTCGGGCGGCCCAGTGCTCACGAGCACTCGAATCGGTGGCCTCGTTCATGCGGGCGAGCAGGAGGGAGGAGAGCACGGTCGCGGCCTCACGCGTGATGTCATAGACCATCGCGTCCTCGACCAGCGCCTGGTCGTACCACGCGCGTACAGAATCCGTGGACGGGGCCACCGGCGCTGTCTGACTCATCGGGCATCAACCTCCTACACCCTCCATTCTACCGCCTCGGCCGATCTCCGCACCGGTGTGGCTCCCGTGAACTCTCCGAACCCGTGAGCCCGCCCCGAAGACCGGACGGCGATACAGGCCCGCGTCGTCTTCCCGGTCAGGCTCTGAGCAGTGACCGGTCGGTGAGGAAGACTCCGCGCTGCCGGAACGCCCGCAGACTTTCCCGGTCCGCGTCTGCGCGGAAGATCGCGGGCACCGAGGGATACCAGGCTGTGGTGTGCCGTGCCGGGTCGAGAGCCCACACCGGTGGCGTCCAGCCGTCGCGCTCGGCCAGATGGTCGGCCAGCGCCGCGAACGCGGCATCCAGCTCACCGGCTCCGGTCGGCTCCGGCTCGTCGACGAACACCCCGGCGGCGAGGTCGGGGCCACCGCGGCGCAGTGTGGACGTGTAGTCGTCGAGGGTCTGGAGGATGCCGAACCGCCAGCACGCGTCCAGGCCCTCGCCCTCAGCCAGGAGGTCGCGGCAGGCCTTCGCGTTCCCGGCCGCGGTGTGGCGCACCCCGATATCGGTGGCAGGCACGGGAGCGGGCTCGGCCAGGGCGGCGGAGAGCAGTTCCGAGACCGGGCGGATCTCACCGAGGAACACCATAGCGACACCTCTCGTCCTGCTTGTAGCTCTGCTTTCCCGGGGATTGTTACCGGAGCCTCTTCCCTGGGAGCTGTCGGGTGAAGCCGTGCTCGGTTTCCAGAGTGGCAAGCCCGTCGGCGATGACTCGTCCCGCAGTGGCCTCACCGGTGAGCACCCGACGTGCGGCGTCCAGGTCCGCGGCCGTCGGCTCCTCGCCGGCTATGCGTTGCCCGGTCGCTATCGCGATCAGCTGCTGGGTGGTCCAGGCCGTTGAGGGCGTCGGTTCGGTCGCCATGACGTCTCCTCCTCGCTGCTCCGACACGCTCCATTCTACCGTCCGGGCGCGCATTGCCCTGATAGAGCAGGAAGGCGAGCTGCCGTGTTCTCTCGGCGCGGATCGTCCTCGCTGGATTGTCGCGGCACGCCTGACCCATGATGGTGGTCTGCGCTCAGGAGCGAGCAGTCAGCCACGCCAGGGAAGCTGCCTTCACCGGGTGGCTTCGGCTGCTGCGGGCACGTGGCCCGTGCTCCGCGCGTCGAGGTAATCACGTGCATGCTGCTGACCGGTGTAGAGGAGCTTTCGACTGTCGGAGATGCCGAGGTTGTCAAGCATTTGCAGCCATGCTTGCTCCACGCGATGCCCGAGTTTGCTCAGTGAGCCAAGGCGGTCAGCGAGCTGGTAGGTCCCGTAGAGGACGGAGATCATCATCCAGGCCTCGTCGTCGAGGTCGATGTCCCGAGCGATCTGGCCAGCTTCCTGTGCTCGTATCAGCTGGCGCTTCACAAGCGTCATCCACGTCGTGCAGGGCTGGAAGTCTCCGCCATCGGGTGCGGTCCGGTCGCCTTCCAGGGCCATTGCTGCCTGGAAGATCGACATGTTCTTCTCATCAGTGATGACGATGAACACCGTCGCAACCAGAGCTTCCAGACCTGAAACTCCGCGGCGTTCGAGTCCTTGAACGCACGCATTCAGCAACTGGTCTTGGCGAGACAGGACTGCGTGAGCGATGTCGGCCTTGGCCGGGAAATGGTAGGTGATGAAGTTCGGGGTGCTCTTGCCGAGCACCTTGAGGATGCCCGTGTGGGTGGTGCCGCCGTAGCCGTTGCGCGCGAACTCACCCGCTGCGGCGCTGACGATCAGATCACGAGTTGCAGACGAACGCGACTGTCGAGTCCGCATCGGCGTCCGATCCTTCCCGCTTCATCGATCGCTTCCGGCCGTCGTCCAGTCTACCCTTCTCGTTCCCCACGCATTTCAGCTGCGAGCGAGCACGGCCACCCGATCGCGGCCATGCCGGAGCTGCACGCGCCCGCAGGAGGTGGGTGGGTGACCAACGTCACTGCCGCCTCGCCCCCGGCTGCCAGGCAAGGCCTCCGGCGGATTGTCTCGCACCAGGTGCGACCAGCACCTTCACAGCTCCCGCTTCGTCGAACACCACCAGCTGCCACCCGGCGCCATGCACTCGACGGCAACAACGTTGTGTCACAGAGTTTAGATGCGCGTCTAAATCGGTGTTAGGCTACTTCTCGGCCCGGCTGGGGTCCTGCGACACGTGCCGGGTTTCTCCTCATTGGAACAAAGAAAGACGGACAACCATGCCTCATGTGAATGTGACGGAAGAGAAGCTGCGCTCGGTCGTCTTCGACGATTCTCGACGATGCCTTCGGCGTGGAAAATGCCGATCTCAACTCGGACCTCGAAGACGTCGGCGTGGACTCTCTCGGTGCAGGCATGTTCCTATCCTCTCGGTTAGATCAAACCCTCTACCACACCCGGGGCGATCCACTTCGCCGCTTTCCCCGAGGCGCACGCACAGGCCTGGCAGATCGCCGCTCACCTCGGCGAGCATCCCGAACGGCTGCCGAGCGGAGAACCGCTGACAGTCGAGCGGTTTCAGACGCTGGGCATCCAGCTCGGCACCACCGAGGGGATCGAACGGCTCGGCAATCTGCTGGAGTCGGCGTTCGTGCAGACGGCACGCGGCCGCAGGCTCTCGGACACGTTCCTGCGCGAAGCCGAGGCCGTCGTCTCGTTCGCCTCGCGGCCGCTGTATGCGGTGCTGCACGAGCTCATCTACTCCCGCGGTGCGGCGACCCGCTGGGCGGCGCACCAGGTCCGCGGCGAGCGCGCGGAGTTCTCGACTGCCCGCAGTCCCGGTGACGGGCCGTTCCGGTTCACCGGGGAGATGGTCTTCCCGTGGCAGTTCCTGCAGGACAGCGCGCTCATCCCCTTCGCCCCGCCGCCGAGGTGCTCGCTCAGTGCGGCGGGCTGGGCGATCCCTTCGATGAGGCGGCGCTGGCATCGACGACGGTGCCGGTGGCCGCTGCGGTGTTCACCGATGACATGTTCGTCCCGGCTGAGCTGTCCCCTGCCACAGCTGAGAAGATCGCCGGGACCCGGTTGCTCGTGACGAACGAGTACCAGCACGACGGCATCCGCGTTGACGGTGCCAGGCTGCTGTCGAAGCTCATCAGCCTGCTGTCGTGATCAGACCCGACAGCCTGCTGTCCTGATCGGGCCCGTCAGCCAGCTGTCGTGACCGCGCCCGTCAGCCTGCTGTCGTGATCGAATCGTCGGTGATCCCGGCGGCGCGGCGGGCGGCGAGCCGGTCCTTCTGCGGTTCGATGACGTATTTGGGGTCCTTCGTCGACTCCAGGCCGGCTTCGAGCACCCCGAACCGGGTGAGCGCGGAGGCCGCCAGCAGCGCCGTTCCCGAGGCGGCGGCGACGAGCCGATTCGACGCGAACAGGGTGCCGATCCCCCCGACGATCGCCAGACGCTCAGCCCATTTCAGCTTCGCGCCCGGTGCACCGGTCTCCAGCGGTTCGGCTTCGGCCGGATGCATGTTCTCCTTCATGACGTGCATCGCAATGACATCGCCTGCCACGCCGAGCACCGCGAGCACCCGGGCCGGGCCGGTCTGCGACGTCGGAGTCGTCACCATCGCAGCACCGCCGGCGGCGAGGCTGGCTGAGGAGACGAAGACATAGGGCAGGTGCCGGCGGGCGCCGTGCCAGGTCGGCACGGCGGTGTCGGAGAGCAGCACGGCAGTGTAGGCGGCCAGCGGTGCGGCGAACACGCCTGCTGCCGCTCCAGCTGGAGCTTCGACACCGCGCAGCACCCGACGCAGCGGGCCCAGCGGCAGCTTCTCTCCGGTCAGCCGGTCGAGCTCAGACACCGCTGCCACGCCCATCGGGGTGGAGAATCCCGCCAGGATCCAGGAGCCGAGGCTCATCGGCGAGGTGACCTTGACGGTGCGCATCATGTTGAGGAACCGTTCGGGCCGGCCGAGGTCCATGATGAGCGCAACCGCTCCGGCGCTCACGGCGCCCAGAGCCGTCAGCCGCGCATTGCGGCGCAGCAGCTCCCGCCCGCTTAGCTGCGCGCCGATCCCCAGCAGTCCGGAGCCGCCGGCGAGCCCGCCGAGGAACAGATACGTCGAGATCTCATGACCCCACGGCGGGGCCTTGACGATCGGCCGGCCGTAGTACGAGGTGAATTCCGCCTCGGCGACCATCGGCATCTCACGCGAGCCATCGGCACCGCGAGCTCCCCGGCCCCCACGGCCGGCCAAACCCTGACGGCCTCCGGTGCCCCCGCCTCGGGTGCGGCCACCACCGCGACCGCGACCTCCGCCTCGGGCACGGTCGCTGGCCGGTGAGTCGTCCGTCGCACGCTGGAACAGGCCGCGCCTGCGGCGGCGGGCCGGCTCGGGCGGGCGGTAGGAGTCGAATTCGCTGGTCGTCACGCGCTCTCCCTCACTTCCGGCCCCCGAGGAACGCGAGCGCGGTCGCAGCGATCATGCCGGCGGCGGCGATGCCGGCGGTGGCGAACATCTGCGGCAGGTCCTTCGTCGCCACGCGCGGGTCCGGCGGCAGGCCGTAGACCTCGGGTTCGTCGAGGAGCAGGAACACCGAGCCGGTGCCGCCGACCCCGTCATTGGGATTGGCGCCGTAGAGGCGTGCCTCGGTCATGCCCTGGGCGTGCAGATCGCGCACCCGCTGTTCGGCGGTGGCGACCATATCGGCACGGTCGCCGAACTTGATCGAGGTCGTCGGGCACGTCTTGGCGCAGGCCGGCTGGTCACCGGCGACGAGCCGGTCGTAGCACAGCGTGCACTTGTTCGCGGTACCCCGATGCGGGACGTCCTGGTCGATCGGTTTGCCGGCGGCGGGGTTCTCCCGCTCGGTCGGCGGGTTGATGGTGCCGTCGTCGCGGCGTTCGATGACGCCGAACGGGCAGCCGGCCACGCAGGTGCCGCAGCCGTTGCACACATCGTCCTGGACGACGACGGTGCCGAATTCGGTGCGGAACAGCGCACCGGTCGGGCACACGTCGAGGCAGCCGGCGTGCGTGCAGTGCTTGCACACATCCGAGGCCATGAGCCACCGGAACTCCGGGGTGTCGGGTGGGGTGAGATCCGTGCCCGAGGCGGTCGCAGCTGCCGCAGCCGGCCCACCTGCCGAGGGGGGATCCGCACCCGAGGCGCCCAGCGCCTCGGCGGCGGTGAGGGCGTCGACTCCGCCGCCGGCGGATGCCGCAGACGTCCCCGCGGGGACGTCTGCCGGGGGAGCAGATGCCGGCGCGGGGGCGGATGCCGATTCGGCCGGCGCGGCTGTGTCGGTGCGCGGGCGGATCGTCGGCATCCCGAGGCTCACGAGCCGGCGGCCGGATTCCCGGGCCGCCGAGATCCGCTCGGAGTCCTGTTCGATGAAGGCGACGTGGCGCCACGTATTCGCGCCGAGCCCGCCGGTGTTGTCATAGGAGGAGCCGAGCAGTTCGAGATTGCCGTCGGCGGGGTTGCGGTTCCACTCCTTGCACGCGACTTCGCAGGCCTTGCAGCCGATGCAGATCGAGGTGTCGGTGAAGAAGCCCTTGCGCTCGTGCGTGTGCTCCCAGTGCACGGCGGCGGCCGGATCGGCGGTGGCGGCGGGAGTGCTGGCCGCAGCACCGCGCTGCGGTGCCGTCGGTGCCGTGATCGGTGCAGTCATGACGACCCCTCCTCCTTCTCGGGTTCATGGAAGCTGTCGGCAGTGCCGGCGTCGTCACCGTCACCGGCATCGGCGTCGTCCTCATGGGTGTAGACGCCCTGCTGGGCTTCCGGCGGAGTGTCCCACGGATCGCCGGGCCGGTCGTCCTGCTCGGCCTTCTCGGTCATCTGTCCTGCGGCGTCGATGAGCCCGGCGCGGCGACGGTAGTCGTTGACGAGCTCTTCGAGTTCGGGTCCGCGTGGGCGGCGGCCGGGGATGATGTCACAGGCGCCGGTCTTGGCGTCCTGGATGAGGACGTTGGGGTCGAGTGTGATGCCGAGCAGGTCGTTGACGGCATCCCCGACAATGTGCGCCTCAGCCCCAACGCCCCAGTGATACGGCAGGCCGATCTGATGGACGGTTTGCTGGCTGCCGGCTGCGGCGCTGCCGAAGCTCATCGGGGTCATCCGCTCGGTCACGAGCAGCCGGACTTCGATCGCGGCGCGCGGGGAGATGATCGTCGCCCAGCCATAGGGTTCGAGTCCGCGTTCGGCTGCCAGTTCCGGAGACACCTCGGCGAACAGCTCAGGCTGCAGCTCTGAGAGATACGGCAGCCACCGGCTCATACCGCCGGCGGTGTGGTGTTCGGTGAGCCGGTAGGTGGTGAAGATGAAGGGGTAGACGCCTGCACCCGCCTGGCCCGGCAGCGGAGCCATGAGGTTGTCCCTGCGGTCGAACATCACCTGGGCCGGACTGTGCTGCTGGCGATAGAGCGGATTGGGCACCGGGGATTCCTGCGCCTCGTAATGGGTCGGCAAGGGCCCGTCGACGACTCCGGTCGGTGCGTACAGCCAGCCCTTGCCGTCGGGCTGCATGACGAAGGCATCGGTGCCGGTCAGTGCCGCCGGTCCGCCCTGGGCGCGGTCCGGTACGGCGTCGGGTGCCCGGTCGGGTGGGAAGTCGGGGATGTCCTTGCCGGTCCAGCGGCCGGTCTCCTCGTCCCACCACACGAGTTTCTTGCGCTGGCTCCACGGCTTGCCTGCGGCATCGGCAGAGGCGCGGTTGTACAGGATGCGGCGGTTGGCCGGCCACGCCCACGCCCAGTCGGCGGCGATCTCGCCCTGTGCGCTGCCAGGCACGCGCTTGTTGGCGTGGTTGATGCCATCAGCGTAGATGCCGGTGTAGATCCAGCAGCCACCGGCGGTCGATCCGTCGGCCTTCATCTCCAGGTAGGAGCTCAGCGGCGTGCCTGCCTCCGGGCCCGAGGTGTGGAAGCCGTTGATCTCGGCGAGGACCGCCTCGGCGGAGGGATCGCCGTGTTCGTCGACCGGGTAGTCCCAGGTCAGGTCGAGCAGCGGCCGGTCGCGCGGGTCGGTGGAGTCGGCGAGCTTCTCCCGCAGTCGGCAGCCGAGTTCGTAGAAGAACTGCAGTTCGCTCTGCGCATCCCCTGGCGGGTGGACGGCCTGTTCGCGCCACTGCACGAGCCGCTGGGTCTGGGTGAAGGTCCCGGACTTCTCGGTGTGGTTGGCGGCCGGGAGGAAGAACACCTCGGTGTCGATGTCCTCGGTCTTGAGCTCACCGGAGGCGATCTCCGGTCCGTCCTTCCACCAGGTCGCCGATTCGATGAGCTGGAAGTCGCGCACGACGAGCCATTTGAGGTGCGCCATGCCCAAACGCTGCATGCGGCCGTTGGCTGAGCCGACAGCCGGATTCTGGCCGAGGATGAAGTAGCCCTCGACCTCGTCTTTCAGCATGCTCATGACGGTCTGGTAGGTGCCGTGTGCACCGGTGAGGCGGGGCAGGTAGTCGTAGGCGAAGTCGTTGTCCGCGGTTGCGGCTTCACCCCACCAGGCCTTGAGCAGGCTGATCATGTAGGTATCAGCATTGGCCCAGTAGCTCTTCTGCTCCTTCGAGCCGATGACTGCCAGGTAGTCCTCAAGCGTGTCATGGGTGCCGGCTTTGGGCATCGGCAGGTAGCCGGGCAGCAGATTGAACAGGGTCGGGATATCGGTCGAGCCCTGGATGGAGGCATGCCCGCGCAGCGCCATGATGCCGGAGCCTGGCCGGCCGACATTGCCGAGCAGCAGCTGCAGCACAGCGGCGGTGCGGATGTACTGCGCGCCCTGCGAGTGCTGGGTCCAGCCGACGGCGTAGGCGAAGCAGGTGGTGCGCTCGCGCCCGGAGTTCTGCGTAATCGCATCGGCGAGGTAGGCGAAGTCGGCAGCGGAGATGCCGCAGACCTCTTCGACCATCTCCGGGGTGTAGCGGGAGTAGTGACGTTTGAGCACCTGGAAGACACACCGCGAGTCCTGCAGGGTCGGGTCCTGCTCGGCCGGTTGGGTCGCCGGCACGCCTCGGCGCGACCCATCAGCATCGGCATACGCCCAGGTCTGGGTGTCATACGTGCCGGTGTCCGGGTCGTAGCCGGAGAACAGACCGTCGAGATCCTCGGTATCGGCGAAGTCGTCGCCGAGGATGGTGGAGGCGTTGGTGAACGTCCGGACGTATTCGTCGAAGAACAGGTCGTTGTCCAGCACATGGCGAATGAGCCCGCCGAGCAGCACGATGTCAGAGCCGACCCGGATCGGGACATGCTTGTCTGCGACTGCCGTGGTGCGCGTGAAACGCGGGTCGACGTGGATGACCTTCGCGCCTCGGGCCTTGGCTTCAGTGACCCACTGGAACCCGACGGGATGGCATTCGGCCATGTTCGAGCCCTGAATGACAATGCAGTCGGCGTTCGCCATGTCCTGCAGGGACTGGGTCGCGCCGCCGCGTCCGAACGAAGCTCCCAGACTGGGAACTGTGGCGGAGTGTCATATGCGGGCCTGGTTCTCGATCTGGATCGCCCCGGCTGCCGTGAACAGCTTCTTGATGAGGTAGTTCTCCTCATTGTCCAGGGTCGCCCCGCCCAGCGAGGCCACACCCATGGTGCGGCGCAGATGCCGGCCTTCGGAGTCTTTGTCCTGCCAGTGGTTGCGGCGGGCGGCGAGGAACCGCTCGGCGATCATGTCGATGGCGGTGTCGAGATCGAGTGTCGTCCACTCCGTGGCCTTCGGGGCCCGGTAGAGGACTTCGGTGATGCGCCCGGAGGCGTTGACGAGCTGCTCGCTGGCCGAGCCCTTGGGGCACAGCCGACCGCGGGAGATCGGTGAGTCCGGATCGCCTTCGATCTGGATGACCTTGTTGTCCTTGGCGTAGATGAGCTGGCCGCAGCCCACCGCGCAGTAGGGGCACACGCTGCGCGCGACGGTGTCGGCGTCTTCGGTGCGCGGACGCATGGTCTTCGTCTGCTGGGACGTCACAGCCGGTCCCCGCCCGGTGGTGTCACCGGAGCGGAACTGTCGGAACACCGGCCAGTCGAGGAAGCTGATGCGCGCCATGGCTCAAGATTACCATCGGCGGCATTCATGCGGCGGTTCCAACCAACGCCGGAGCGGCAGCGAATTCCCAGTTCAGAGCGTTGCTCATGCTGACCGATCGGTTGGTCAGTTTTCTGGTTCCACAGGCAGTGGAAGGGACAGCTCAGCACCCGTACAGAGCAGAAACGGGGACGAGCTATCGGCCGTGGATCCAGGTCACGGACACGCGTGGTCTCCGCAGACTACTGCAGCCGCGCCTTATGTGATGTACATTGCATGGGAAAGGCGGCGTTGTCCTATTCGCCCAGGCCCCACCCGTCAACGTCTCGATGAAAGTGCCCCCTCACATCTCAATGTCACAATCGGAGGACTCCCCGATCATGAACCCAGAGCTATACCTGAACGAGTGTTACGAGACCCGCCGAGAAGCCTGGGATGTCGCGCAGGACTCAGTCACTGCCTGGCTGACGCGGAACTCCCGAGAACTGCTTGAGGACAGCGATGGCATGCGTTTGGTCGTAGGTTCAGGCCGGATCAAAGACCAGGACCGCGCACTCCTGAAGCTCAAACTCAAAATCGAGCAGGACGGGGACCTGGCACTCGACTCGGCACGGAAGGTCGAGCAGATCGTCCGCGACATCGTAGGCGTCAAGGTTCTGTGCAAATCGACACGAGACCAGGCGCTGATCTTCGATCATCTCAAGCAGTCTGGAAACCACCATGGAATCCGCGTCGTCGAATCCAAGGACTACGTCAGCGCACCCAAGGCAAGTGGGTACCGCGCAGTTCACGTCCTGTGCGAGGTGGATGTTCCTGGACACCCCGATGCAGTGACCGTCGAGATCCAGATCAAAACTCGGGCACAGGACGCGTGGGGCGAACTCACACATGAAGACCTATACAAACCTGAGGGAGGGCTCCGGCCCAGCCGACTGCATCAGTCAGTTGCCAAGACAATGGCAGACCTCCTCAATCTCGTCGACTGTCTCGCTGACGACTTGGCGACGGATGTCGAGGGAACATTCATTCACGCAGCCGAATCCGAAGAGTCCGATACACGAACGGTGACTGTGCAGACATCTGGGCCCAGGTATGCGCTTGCCGAGGACGAGGATGACAAGCGCGGCCTCATTCCGGCTCATGCGGTCCGCGACCTCGCTGGCGTCAAGGGGCTGATCGACGTCGACAACTACTTGGAACCAGGAGACGAAATCGATGTCAAAGTCGTTGACAACGAGGAAGGCGTCTTCTACTATCCGGTGGCACTTCCCGAACGTCCTTCGTGAACCATCAGAACACTGTAGGAAACTGGCACGACGTTGCAGCAGCTTGCACACTTCGTACGGTTAGGCTGAGCAGCATGAGTGACCCGATCACTGTCGTCGGTGCGATATTCTCCCGCGGGGAGCAGATTCTGGCCTGCCGGCGGGCTCCGCACAAGGCCGCGGCCGGCAAGTGGGAGTTCCCCGGCGGCAAAGTC
This sequence comes from Brevibacterium otitidis, assembly GCF_042429315.1. Lineage (NCBI taxonomy): Bacteria > Bacillati > Actinomycetota > Actinomycetes > Micrococcales > Brevibacteriaceae > Brevibacterium > Brevibacterium otitidis. The sequence continues at coordinate 12,281 of NZ_JBHMAU010000003.1, forward strand.
GAAGCCGATGAGACGCCAGCAGCCGCACTCGCCCGCGAACTGCGCGAAGAACTCAGCGTCGACGTCACCGTCGGCGAACTTCTCATCCGTCAGACGACCCGCGCAGCGGGCGGCACAGGGCCGGAGATCGACCTAGCCTGCTACTGGGTCACCGCAGCCGAGGACCCGGTCGCCAGCGCCGATCACGACGCTGTCGTGTGGGTCAGCCGGGATGAGCTCGCCGTTCTCGATTGGGCGGCACCGGACCTGCCGGCGGTTGCGCTGCTGCGCAGCGGTGTGAGTGCAGGCGAGACCGGATGACCGTCTCAGGGGCCGGAAATGCAGAGCACCCGGGCGGGGACCTCGTCATCGGTCTGCACGAGCGGGTACTCGAGCGCCGACTGCAGGAGCTCATCGACCGCCGAACTGATGCCAGCGCGGTCGTCGATGCCGTCGACGCTGCTGACGCTCCGCACGTGCTCAGTCGGCATGTCGCCGGACACCTGGCTCAGGCGCTGGCCGCTGTCGAGGAGTGTGACCGGGTCGATCTCGTCAACCGGATCTTGGGCCTGCTGCCGGAGATCCCCGACGTTGTGCTCGACGGTCCGCGGCAGCTGCTATCCCTCTACCCGGCTGACGCACAACCGCCTACACGACCGACGACTCCGCTGTCGGATGTCGCGCTTCTGACGAACTCTCCGCGGGACCCGCAGCTGGGCACCGAGCTCAGACGCGAGCTGGCGAGCGCTGATCGGGTCGATCTGCTGTGCGCGTTCGTCAAGTGGAGCGGTATCCGTCTGCTGGAACGCGAGCTGGCCGCGCTGCGCGACCGCGGTGTGCCGTTGCGGATCCTCACGACGACCTATATCGGGGCCACGGATCGAAAAGCCCTCGACCGGCTCGCCAATGAGTACGGTGCGGAGGTCCGCGTGAACTACGAGGCGCGCTCGACCCGCCTGCACGCCAAGGCGTGGCTGTTCTATCGCCGCACCGGTTTCGACACCGGCTATGTCGGCAGTTCGAACCTCAGTCGCAATGCCCTCGTTGACGGTCTCGAATGGAATGTGCGGATCTCCCAGCCAGCCACTCCGAGCCTCATCGAGAAGTTCACCGCCACCTTCGACAGCTACTGGAATGCTCCCGAGTTCGCGCCCTACGATCCACAGCGCGACGCCGCGCGGCTCGACGACGCGCTGCGGGAGGCCCGCGAGGGACCGACTGCAGCAGGGACCACCGCCTCGGGCGCGGTGATCGATACGACGCTGCTCGACGTGCGTCCGTTTCCGCACCAGCAGATCATGCTCGACGATCTCGCGGCGGAACGGGAGGAACACGATCGGCACCGCAATCTGCTCGTCGCCGCCACGGGCACCGGCAAGACGGTCATCGCCGCTCTCGACTACGCGCGGCTTGCCCGTCAGGGGCGTGCACGCGGTGAGAGCGGCCAGCCGCGGTTGCTGTTCGTCGCCCATCGGGCGGAGATTCTCAAGCAGGCGCAGCGCACCTACCGCGATGTGCTCAAAGACGGCAGCTTCGGCGAACTCTTCGTCGGCGGTCACCGGCCGACCATCGGTGCGCACGTCTTCGCCTCGGTGCAGTCGCTCAGCCGGATCGACCAGCTGCAGAAGTGGGCCCGCGACCACTTCGACATCATCGTCGTCGACGAGTTCCACCACGCTGATGCCCAGACGTACCGGCGGATCCTCGACTGGTTCGAACCAGCCGAGCTGCTCGGGCTGACCGCGACCCCTGAGCGTGCGGACGGAGTCGATGTTGCCGATGAGTTCTTCGACGGGCGCGCTGCGAGTGAGCTGCGGTTGTGGGATGCGCTCGAAGCGGATCTGCTGGTGCCCTTCCACTACTTCGGCATTTCGGACAACACCGATCTGCGATCCGTCACCTTCCGGCGCGGCCACTACGACACCGAGGAGCTGACCCGGCTCTACACCAGCAACGACGCCCGCACCCGCATCGTCCTCAGAGCACTGACCGACACCGTCGTCGATGTCGCAGCGATCCGGGCGCTCGGGTTCTGCGTCTCGATCGACCATGCCGAGTACATGGCGCGGAAGTTCACCGAGGTCGGCATCACCTCGCATGCCATCACCAGTGACACCGGAAATGCGGAGCGCGCAGATCTTCTGCGCCGGTTCAAAGCCGGTGAGATCCGCTGTCTGTTCACCGTCGACATCTTCAACGAAGGCGTCGACATCCCGGAAGTCGACACAGTGCTCATGCTGCGCCCCACCCAGTCTGCGACGATCTTCCTCCAACAGCTGGGCCGCGGTCTCAGGCGCGCACCGGACAAAGCAGTGCTGACAGTGCTCGACTTCGTCGGGCACCAGAGCGCGGAGTTCCGCTTCGACCTCAAGCTGCGCGCGCTGACAGGCGCATCGCGTCGGCGGCTCCAGCACGATGTGCAGCAGGGCTTTCCGTTCCTGCCGGCCGGGTCGCAGATCGTGCTCGACCGTGCCGCCGAAGATGAGATTCTCGAAAATCTCAAGTCCACGCTGAATCCCTCCACCCGCGGACTGATCGGCGACATCCAGTCCCATCGGCCGGCCGGGGTCACGCCCGGTGAGTACAGTCTGGCGACGTACCTGCACGAAGCCGACCGGAGTCTGGCAGACATCTACGGCGGTTCGAGTACCCGGACGTTCAACGGGCGGAAGCGGGCGCGCTCATGGTCAGCGCTCAAGGACTGGGCTTTCCCAGATGCGGAGTTGTCGCTGAGTGATGACGAGATCGAGCTGCTCGGCCGAATGCGGGCGTTCACACATGTCGATGATAGCGGGCGGATCGAACGCTACCGCGAGCTGCTGCGCGGAGACCTCCCCTCCGATCGTGCGCTGGCTGCAGATCCGTATGCGGCGATGCTCTTCTATCAGCTGCGCCCGACCGCTCCGGCCAGCGAGATCGCCGAGACGATCAGAGGCGTGCGCCGGATGCCGGCGATCACCGGCGAGCTGCTGGATCTGCTGGATGTGTGCGAGGAGAACGCCCGCACCAGGCCGCAGCGGCTCACCGGTCTGGAAAGCGCTCCCCTGCGCAGCTACGCCCGCTACACACGTGAAGAGCTGCTCGCCGGCTTCGGCCTCGGCACCACGCAGCAGGGCATCGCGCCGGGCAACATGCGCGAAGGAGTCAAGTGGATCCCGGCCGCGCAGACCGACGTGCTGCTCGTGACGCTGAAGAAATCGGAAAGCGACTACTCGCCGACAACGCTCTATCGCGACTATGCGATCTCTGAGACGCTGTTCCACTGGGAATCGCAGAACGCCACGAGCCCCGAGAGCCCCACCGGGCAGCGCTACATCCACCACCGCCAGCAGGGTTCACACGTCGTGCTCTTCGTCCGCGCAGCCAAAGAAGGCGACCTCGGCACGCAGCCCTACACCTGTCTGGGCACCGTTGACTATGTGCAGCACTCCGGGTCGCGGCCCATGCAGATCGAGTGGAAGCTCGAGCGGGCGATGCCGGCCGAGATGCTCGTCGCCGCCCGCGCCGTGGCGTGATTGACAGTCGCCTCACCCGACCCGCGCCGGTGCACCGCTGGCCCACAGCTTTGCCGTCGCTACCCTTGCAGGATAGATGATGAGATCGTTGCAGAATAGACGATAGAATCGTTGCAAAATAGACGATAGAATCGTTGCAGAATAGATGATCCAGCCATATGGTCGTCGTCAGCAGGGGCGCAGCAGCCTCAGCAGGGCGGCCGCCTCAAGCAGGTGAACGAAGTGTATAAGCAACGGGCTGTTGACCAGATCCTCGGTGAGCTGATCAAAGGAATGGGAGCAGTGCTCATCGAAGGCCCGCGCGGCTGCGGGAAGACGTCGACGGGCCTCCATCATTCACGCAGCTCTATTCGTCTTGACCGCTCACCCGAGCTCGTCCAGTTGGCTGAGCTCAACCCACAGGCACTGCTCGAAGGAGACAATCCGCGCCTCGTCGACGAATGGCAGCTTGCACCCAGCCTGTGGAATGCGATGCGTCACGAGATCGACGACCGACAGCAGCAGGGTCAGTTCATTCTGTCCGGGTCAGCGCAACCGGCCTCCGACATCACCCGGCATTCAGGGACTGGCCGCTTCGGGCGACTGCGCATGCGACCAATGGCATTGGCTGAAAGCGAAGCCTCCTCGTCAGAGATCTCCCTCTCAGCGCTCAAGGGAGCGGAGACTGTGTCAGCACGATCGCCGCTGAGCTATCAGGCGTTGGCAGAGCAGGCAGTGCGCGGCGGCTGGCCCGGTCTTCTCGGAGTTCCAACACGACAGGCCGTGCTGTTCAATCGGTCGTACTGCGATGATCTCTGTGACTCAGATATCCCTGCCGCTGTCGGCGTTCGCCATGACCCATCTCGGATGCGCAGGGTACTGCAGTCGATCGCTCGAAACATCGCTGCCGAAGCGAGCGCACAGAGTCTTCGACGAGATGTGTCGGGCGCCGACGCACCACTGAGCTACGGAACTGTCAACGCCTACCTTGACTCGCTGGAGACGGTGTTCGCGCTGGACAACCTTCCCGCGTGGAGCGTCAATCTCCGTTCGAAGTCGCGATTGCGCACGGCACCCAAGCTCCAACTGGCCGACCCGGCCCTGGCATGTGCAGTACTGGGCATTGGGGCTGACCGGCTGGCCAAGAGTCCAGAGTACTTCGGCCAGGTTTTTGAGGCGATGGTCATCAGAGATCTCCGAACGCTCGCAAGCGCGGAATCCGGTCAGGTCTATCACTATCGCGACAGCACTGGCCTCGAGATCGACGCCATCATCGAATATCCCGACGACGGTCATTGGGGTGCCTGCGAAGTCAAGCTCGGGCAGTCACAGGTCGAGGCGGCTGAACGCAATCTGATCAAGCTGCGCGATGAGCGCGTGGATCTCGATCGCGTCGGCGAGCCGGCATTCCTCGCGGTGGTGACTGGCACGGAATACGCTTACACGCTGCCGAGCGGCGTGCACGTCATCCCGCTCGGCACTCTGGGAATCTGACGTCCCTACACGTCCCCGCGGGGACGTCGGCTGCTCCCAGATAACGTCCCCGCGGGGACGTCACCGGCCCAGCAGATCGAGTGCCGCCGAGGCGATCGAGGCGGTGTCGATGCCGTGGATCGCATACGCCTCCGACACCGAGGATGCCTGGCCGAATTCGGTGACGCCGAGGTTGCGGGCACGATCCCCGCGCACACCGGCGAGGAACGACAACGTGTGCGGGTGCCCGTCCATGACAGTGACGAGCGGAGCGGGGTGTTCGGCAGGGAAGAGCACGTCGACGATGCTCGTCGCACCCATCCCGGCCTGTGCACCACCGAGCCGGCCGCGGGCCTGCAGCGAGCGGAACACGAGGCTCGGGCTCGTGATGCATACGACGCCGGCCCGGATGCCGCGCTCAGCAAGGTAGTCTGCGGCCTGGCACACCTCGGTCATGATCGCGCCGGCACCCACGAGGGTGATGTCGTCCTCGGCAGCCGGGTGGGTGCTGAGCCGGTAGCCGCCGGAGATGACATGCTGGCGGCGGCGCTCACGCTCGATCTCATCGTCGGGCACCCGTGCGAGTCCCTGGTCGACCGGGCGGGTCGAGAGCCGGAAGTACGCCGAGTGTCCGTCAGGCCTGCCGATGTGGCGCATGGATTCGAGCAGCGTCCATTCGAAGTCCTGCGCGAACGCCGGCTCCCAGCTCGTCAGCCCCGGGATCTCCAGCGTCACCGACGGAGTGTTGAACGACTGATGCGCCCCACCCTCAGGCGCCAGCGTCACACCGGAGGGCGTGCCGACCATGATCGACTGGCCGCCGGCGTACAGGCCGAAGGTCCACGGTTCGAGCGCCCGGTTGATGAACGGGTCGTAGATCGTCGCGACCGGGATGAGCGGCTGACCCCAGCGCGAGAACGTCGAACCGAGCTCGCCTGCCAGGGAGACGAGGTTGACCTCGGCGATGCCGAGTTCGATGTGCTGGCCGCTGGAGGCCTCCTGCCAGCGCAGCACCCGCTCGCGGTCATCGGCGAACCAGTCCTGCCGGCCGGCGATCGACCACACGCCGGTCTTGTTGATCCAGCCGCCGAGATTCGTCGACGTCGCAACATCGGGGCTGAGGGTCACGACCCTCTCCGCGAGATCCGGCTGCGCCCGCTTGAGATCCGAAAGCACCCGGCCGAGGGTCGCCTGCGTCGAGGTGACGGCCTTGTGCGCATACCCGAGTTCGGCCGGCACTTGGCCGACCTCGTGGACCGGGGCCGGCGGGCGGGTGAGCCGCTGTGCCGTCGAGCGGCACACCTCGGCGGCGGCCGAATCCGGGGCGAAGCGCGCCCACGGATCCTCCAGCGAGGTGCCCGAGAGCTCAGCGAGCTCGCGCATCTGGCCTTCGGTCAGCTGGGCTGCGTGGTTGTTCGGATGTCCCTCGGTGGCCAGGCCGCGGCCCTTGATCGTATAGGCGAAGATGACGGTCGGGCGGGTGTCGTCGATCTGCCGGAACGTGTCGATGAGCGCAGGGATGTCGTGTCCGGCGAGGTCGCGGATGACCTCGGCGAGCGCACGCGGGCTCAATGAGGCGATGACGTCGCGCAGCACCGCCGCCTCGTCTGAATCGAGGCCGGTGAGCATGCGTTCGTGCAGCTCGTCGGGGTGGCTGCGCAGCAGCCGCTGATACTCCTCGTTGGGCATGTCCTCCATCCGCTGAGCGAAAGCCTCTCCGCCCGAGGCGGCGAAGAGCTTCTGGATGCGGGTGCCCCATTTGCACGTGAGCACCTGCCAGTCGGCGGCGGCGAACATGCCCTGCAGGCGCTGGATCTGCACATCGGGGATGACGCGGTCGAGGGACTGGCGGTTGAGGTCGACGATCCACACGACGTTGCCGAGTCCCCGCACCTCCGGGTCGATGATCGCCTCCCAGACCGCGCCTTCGTCCATCTCCGCATCACCGAGCAGGGAGATGAAGCGGCCGGCGTCCGGGGTGTCGGGGAAGCGGTCGCGCAGGTAGCGGTGCGACAGGGCCGCCCAGATGGGAGCGGTCGCACCGATGCCCACCGAGCCGGTGGAGAAGTCGACGGTGTCCGGGTCCTTCGACCGCGACGGGTAGGGCTGCAGGCCGCCCTTGGCGCGCAGCGAGGTGAGGTAGCGTTCGTCGAGGTCGCCGAGCAGGTAGTTGATGGCGTGCAGCACCGGAGAGGCATGCGGCTTGACCGAGACCCGGTCGGCTGCCGTGAGCTCGTGGAACCACAGCGCGGTCATGATGCCGACCATCGACGCCGAGGACGACTGGTGTCCGCCGACTTTGACGCCGTCGGTGTTCTCCCGTCCTCGGTTGGCCGCGTCGATCATCGCGGTCGAGAGCCACAGCACCCGCTGGGCGATCTCGTCGAGGACTGAGGCGCCGGTGGCTGAGGCGGAGGCTGAGAGCGGCCGGGAGTTCACGCTCGGCGGGTCGAACTGTGTGGAGGTCTCGAACTGCTGGCGGTCCTCGGCCTGCTCATCGGCGTGAAGGCCGGCGTCCTGCGGGTTCTCGGGGCTGTGCTGCATTGCATCTGTCCTTCGCTCAGGCGGCGATGTGTCGTCCAGAGTAGAGACTACCTGCCGGGTTGGCGACTGCTGCCACATGGTGGAAACGGCAGGAAAGGGATGTCCTTTCCTGCCGCTTCAGCGCTGGGGTTGCCGATGCTCAGTCGAAGATCGAGCTGTAGGCGTTGAGCGCCAGCTGCCCGCCGAGGTGGGCGTAGAGGATGTTCGAGTCCTTGGCGAACTCCCCTGCTTCGGCCAGGTCGATGAGCCCGGCCATCGACTTGCCCTCGTAGACGGGGTCGAGGATGACGCCTTCGAGTTCGGCGATCGCGTTCTCCCAGCTCGACCGGATCCCGATGTCGAATCCGGCCGGGTCGAGGCGCACATCGGCGCCGAGGATGCGGGAGAGTTCGATGTTGCCGACCTTGTCGTTGACCGGGTCGTCCCAGTCAACCCAGCGCTCCTCACGAGCCGGGCCTGCAGACCCAGATGCGCGGCGATCGCGGCGACCTGGCGGGTGTGGTTGGACTGGTAGCCGCCGATCGAGACGAGTGCGTCGGCCCCGGAGGCGAGGATGTCGCGGACGATGTACTCCATCTTGCGGGTCTTGTTGCCTCCGAAGGCGAGTCCGGAGTTGACGTCTTCGCGTTTGGCCCAGATCTTTCCGGCGCCGAGGTGGTCGCTGAGTCGCTGCAGCGGGTGCACCGGGCTCGGTCCGAAGGTGAGCGGGTACCGCTCGTAGTCGCGGAGTGCCATGGCCAGGGTCCTTCCGTTCGACGGCCGCTGCTGCGCGATGACGTCTACCAGGCGATCCGCGATGCGATCGTGCGCGGGGAGCTCACCCCCGGTGAGCAGCTGCGCGACACCGAGCTCTCCGCCTGGCTCGGGGTCTCCCGCACCCCCATCCGCGAGGCGCTGCTGCGGCTGGCCCGCGCCGGTCTCGTCACCGCTGAACCCGGTCGCGCCACCCGGGTGACCGCTGAGGATCCGGCCGCGATCGCCGATGTCCAAGCTGTCGCCGCCGCCTTGCAGGCGCTGGCAATGTCACTGGCCGCGCCCCGCCTCGGGCCCGGTGAGATCAGCCGCATGGAGACCGCCAACGGCGAGCTCACCGCAGCCCTGGCGGCAGGCGATGCCGAGCCGGCGATCGCCGCCGATGACGCTTTCCACGCCGTGGCGATCGAGCAGGCGGCCAACCCGATCCTCGCCGAGCACCTCGAGAGTGTGACGCTCATGCTCCGGCGGGCGGAGTTCCTGCACTTCGATGCGATGAGTGACGCCTCGGTCCAGCAGCATGCGCGCATCGTCGCAGCCCTGCGCGGCGGGGATGCTGAGGCCGCTGCTGAGCTCACGCGCTTGAACTGGCTGACGATCATCACCGCCTGATGCTGCCTCATCCACAGTCCGGTAGGTGAACGCATCCTTGCCCGGCGCTGGTGAGAGGCGCTTAATGGAAGGACAGAGGTGTGCATCGAGTTCTGACAGGAGGTGCGTCATGATCGCCATCGCCATCATCGTCCTGAGTCTTCCGTGTGTCGGCCTGTACTTCCTCCTCGGGCGGCTCATGTGCCCCCGCCATGAGCGCCTGCCCTTCAGCGAGATGGATTCGGCCGCCGTCGCACAGACCATCACCCGCGGCTGGGATGCCGTGCCCGTCGGCCCGGCCTCATCGGTCGGGTTCTCGCCGGTGCTGCCGCAGGCCTGAGCGCAGACACGCACTGGCTGGCCGAGGCTTCCCTCAGCCAGCCAGCACGCATCGGTTCGGTCAGCGCCGCGAGCGCCGTGTGGCGATCAGCGCCGCACCGCCGACGACCAGCAGGGCCGCACCGATTCCAGCTGCGGTGACCTCAGCTCCTGTCCGGGGCAGCGACGAGCCGTGCGACTTTCCGTGGCTGCCGCCTGAGCCCTTGCCGCCTGAGCCCTTGCCGCCGGAGTCGCGGCCGGCGGAGTTGTCACCGTTGTCGTTACCGCCTCCGCCGGCGTCGTCATCGGCGGTCACGGTGAAGGACGCGGTGAGATCAGGCTCGGCCATCTTCACGGTGTAGGTGCCGATGTAGTTCTTCGCACGGTCCTGGGCCTGACCGTAGACGCGGTAGACCGCGACGCCGTCCTTATCCGCCTTCGCCTTCAGCGTGACGCCCTTGACGTTCGTGCCGCCGGAGATGGCGACCTCGTACTCATTTCCGGGAGTGAGACCGGAGGCAGTCACGACAGCACCCTTGTCCTCCTTGAGGAAATCGGAGAGGGATACGGTCTTCGGCTCGACCGTGAGCGACGGTTCGGCCGGCTGCGGATCCTCACTGGGGTCCTCGGTCGGCGTGCCACTCTCGCTCGGATCGTCAGTTGGCTTCGGATCGGTCGTCGGATTGTCAGTGGGCTTCGGGTCCTCAGTCGGGTCATCCGTCGGATCGCCCGTCGGCTTCGGCCCGGTAGTCGGGTCATCCGTGGGCTTCGGGCCATCCGTCGGATCGCCCGTCGGCTTCGGATCCTCGGTCGGGTCTGTGGTGCCGGGGAAGAGCGCTTCCTTCTGCGCAGCCGTCAGTTCGATCGGCTTGCGGTACAGCAGCGCCTCTCCCTTCGGCAGACCATGCGCAACCCAGACGAGCAGGTCGTAGTCGGACTCCTTCTTCAGCTTCGCCGTCTCAGCCGTGACCGAAGCGGACAGCTTGCCGTCCGGGAGTTCGAAGACCGGCGTTGCCGCGACCGGAGTCGTCCGGTCGACGTCGTCGCTGGCGATCGAGCGGTCGACGATTGCCGCGTACACACCTGCGGGATCACTGCCGGTGCTCGCCTTGGGCAGGTTCGTGTATCCCTCGCCGGTGACGGCGACGGTCAGTCCTGCCGCTGCCGAGGCGCCGGTCACCTCGTGCGAGGTGGTGCGCTCAGGCTTCGGAGTCTCCGTCGGGTCCGGCTGCGCATCGGCAGCCGTGTACTTCACGCTGATGGGTGTGGTGGGTTTGCGGGGGTCGGCGGCTCCGCCGGAGGTGTACCAGTACTGCTGCTGGCCGGTCTTGACGTTGAAATCGACCCAGCTCTTGGGGAAGGATCCCCACCCGTCTTTCTTCTTATCCTGATCCGACTGCCCCGAATCCACCCCGGCATAGTCCGGGGTGACGGTGAAGCCCTTCTCCGTCAGATCCACCCGGCTGTTCGACAGGTCAGCGATGACGCCCTTCTGCGGGGCGAGCTTCTCCCACTTGCTCAGGTCATCCATATCAGCCCCGTACCCGGAGAATGTGCCGGTGATCTTTCCCTTGCCGTTGGTGACCTCAAGCTTCGGATCACTGACAGACCAGTAGGTGAACCCGGAGTAGTACACGATCGTAAACGAGCCCTTCCACTCGATCGTGCCGGTATCCGCTTCAGTGTCGACGGTGCCGGTGCCACCGGAGATCTGGACGAAGTTATCTGAGGACGTCCCCCGCGTATCGACCTTCGCACCGTCAGCTGTCTGGCATTTGTTCTCCCAGGTGATCGGCTGCGTCTTACCCTCACCGGCAGGCCGGAGGATCTTGACATTCCCATCGGCGGGCTTGAACAGCTTCTCATCGTTCGGCCACAGCGCAGCCTTGCCCGCATCGCCCGCCACACCAGCTGAGAGGAAGTTGCACGACCCCGGATAGTACGCACCCGACCCCGACTCCTTATTCACCCCCCATTCGAAGACCGCGTCGGTGACCTTGGCCTCGGCGGCCTGCGCCGGCTGCGCAGGCAGCAGCCCGGCGCCTCCCAGCGCGACGGCCGCAACGCCGGCCAGACCGACGCGCCAGCTCCGGCGCCACACGGCGCCCAGTGATGACTTCATAATGCTCCCTCTTCAGGCGTGACCGCAGCTCATTGATTCAGGTCACACCCACTTGACGTTCTGTGTTGAGCTAAGGCTATCCTTATTCAGGTAAACGTAAACGTCAATACAGGGATCTCTACGAATCGGTCACATCTGCGGCCGCGGCCGCAGATGTGACGAAGACGGCTGCGAATGCCGAGTGACCTCGGCACCGGTTCGACGAAGTCCCCATGGAGAGCGAAGGTCAGGATGAGACTCACTCGCCGGATGCGCCGGCGCACCATCGCCGGTGCCGTGACCGTCGTCGCCGCGCTGCTTCTGTGGGCCAACGGGGTCCACAACATCGGCACGCTCAACGCAGCGGCATCCGGCGGCTGCCAGTCGCGGCCGGCGGCCACTGTGCCGCAGATTCCCGAACTTCCCTCAGTCCCGGCCTCCCAGCGTCAGCCTGTCGACCGGATCATCGGCCCGACCACCGCCTACACTCGCGCCTCAGAGATCCGGCCGATCACCGACTTCGCTGCCAAGCAGCAGCGCCTGCCCGTCACCCTCGAATCGGATGACGGCGCCCAGCAGACCGTGACCGACACCTCGCGAATCCTGGCGCTCAACCAGAACGGAGGGCTCGCCTCTGCGGTCATCGGCCTGGGGCTCGGTTGCAACCTCGTCGGCCGCGATGTCGCCACACAGGTCTCCGCTCTCATGCCCGGACGCGAAGAGCTGCCCCTCGTGACGCAGAACGGCCACGAGCTCAATGCTGAGGCGATCCTCAACCTCGCACCCACCGTCGTCCTCACCGATACGAGCATCGGCCCCTACGACGTGCAGATGCAGCTGCGCGCGGCAGGAATTCCCGTCGTCTTCATCCCCTCGACTGCCGAGGACGGCGTCGAAGGCGTCGCCCCGCAGATCGCCGCCGTCGCCCATGCACTCGGTCTCGACGACCTCGGCGCGCAGCTTGCCCAGCGCGTTTCCGAAGAGATCCGCGGCACCGAAGACAGGATCGCCGAGCTCGCTCCCGCAGATCCGGCTCAGCGCCCGCGTGCGGTGTTCCTCTACCTGCGCGGCACCATCTACTACTGGTTCGGCGAAGGCTCCGGGGCGGATTCGCTCATCGAGGCGATCGGTGCCCGCGATGTCGCCAGCGAGGTCGGCTTCACCGGCATGTCGCCGACGAATGCCGAGGCGCTCGTCAAAGCCGCCCCCGACGTCATCATCGTCATGACGAAGGGCCTGGCCAGCGTCGGCGGGCTGCATGAGGCGGTCAAGCTGCCCGGCATCGCGCAGACTCCGGCCGGGAAGAACCGTCGCATCGTCGACATGAGCGACTACGAAGTCATGAGCTTCGGGCCCCGCACCGCTGAAGTCATCGCAGCTCTCGGTGTCGCTGTCCACGCACCCGATCACGCCTTCCAGCCCGCAGATGACGACAGCCGCCAAGCACACCAGCCGGGCAGGCCGGCAGAAGGAGCCTCTCAGTGACCACCACCTCACGAGCCACTCCTGAGGCACCGCCGTCGGCATTCGACGGCTCTCCTCTCGACGGGCCGGCCTCGCGACGCGCGGCCCGCCGGGATCGCAGCGCCGGTGGCCGGCATGCAGATCGGCACGCGAGCGCTGATGCCACGGAGCTCAGGCCCGGCCGCAGCACGTCCCTGGGACGGGCCGCCGGCGTGTTCGGCGTCCTCGTCATCCTGCTCGTCACCGGAGCGCTGCTGTCCGGGATGATCGGCCAGCTCTACATCCCACCCGGCGAAGTGCTCGGCTCAGTGCTCCATGCCCTCGGCATCACCGTGCTGCCGGCACCGAGTCACGATTTCGGCACTGAGGCACTGTGGGAGGTCCGTTTCCCGCGCATCGTCCTGGCCCTCTTCGTCGGCGCGGCCCTGGCAGTCGCCGGGGCTGTCATGCAGGGGATCTTCGGCAACCCGCTGGCCGAACCGGGCACCATCGGAGTGTCCTCCGGCGCCGCGGTCGGCGCGGCCTTCGCATTCCTGCACGGGCTGAGCTTCCTCGGCGGATTCACCGTCCCGCTGCTGGCCTTCGTCTGCGGTCTCTTCACGACCATCCTGGTCTACGTGCTCTCCCGCTCCCAGGGCCGCACCGAAGTCGTCACCCTCATCCTCACCGGCGTCGCCGTCAACGCCGTGGCCGGCGCGCTCATCGCCTTCATCGTCTTCAAAGCACCCACCCAGGCCCGCGAGCAGATCGTGTTCTGGCAGATGGGCAGCTTCAACGGTAGCCGATGGGAACAGGTCGCCTTCGTCGTCCCGATCACCGTCATCGGCATCGCGCTGACGCTGTTCCTCACCCGCGGGCTCGACCTCCTCTCTCTGGGAGAGAAGGCCGCCCGCCACCTCGGCGTCGACGTCGAACGGCTGCGCCTGGCGGCGATGGCACTGGCCGCGCTGCTGGTGAGCGCGGCGGTCGCGTTCGTCGGCATCATCGCGTTCGTCGGGCTCGTCGTCCCCCACCTCATGCGCCTGATCCTGGGACCCGGTCACCGCGTCCTGCTGCCGGCCTGTGTGCTCGGCGGCGCGGTGCTCATGACCTTCGCCGATCTGGCCGCGCGCACGCTCATCGAGTTCGCCGATCTGCCGATCGGCATGCTCACCGCGCTCATCGGCGGGCCGTACTTCTTCTACCTGCTCAGACGCAGCCGCCGCGAGGCAGGAGGCTGGGCATGATCCGCACCCTGCGCACCTACCAGCCCGCCGACCCGGTGCCCGGCAGCACCGTGCTGACGGTCTCGGACGTCAGCGTGTCCTACGATGATCGCCGGGCGGTGCTCGACGGCATCGATCTGACGGTCCGGGCCGGTGAAGTCCTCGCCCTCGTCGGCCCGAACGGGGCCGGGAAGTCGACCCTGCTCGGCGTCATCACCGGTGACGTGGAGACCGCCTCCGGCGATGTCACCATCTGCAGTCAGCCGGCGCACGCCTGGAACGCCCGCGAACTCGCCATGCGCCGGGCGGTGCTGCTGCAACAGGTCGATGTCGCCTTCCCGTTCTCCGTGCTCGAGGTGGTGGAGATGGGGCGAGCCCCATGGCAGCGCACGAGCGCGGCCCGTGACGACGAGCGCATCGTCACCGCCGTGCTCGACCGGACGGAGACCACGCCGTTCGCCGCCCGCACCTTCACCTCGCTGTCCGGCGGTGAGCGGTCCCGAGTCGCCTTGGCCCGCGTGCTCGCCCAGGCGGCACCGATTCTGCTGCTCGACGAGCCGACGGCGGCGATGGACATCCGCCACCAGGAGCTCGTGCTCTCGACAGCCCGCCAGTACGCGGCGACCGGTTCGGCTGTCGTCGTCGTGCTGCACAGCCTCGATCTCGCCGGAGCGTATGCCGACCGCATCGCACTGCTGCACCAGGGCCGCATCACCGCCGACGGCACGCCCTGTGAGGTGCTGACTGCCGAGCGGATCTCAGTGGCCTACGACCACCCTGTCACCGTCTTCACCGACCCGGTCTCCGGTTCACCGCTTGTGGTGCCGGTCCGCCCGTCACGAAAGGACCTGCCATGAGCCGCAGCGCCCTGCCCGCCCTCCGAGTGAGGCGTCCCCTCCGTTCGATGCTCGCCGCCGCGTGCGCCGTGCTGCTGGCAGCCGGCCTGTCGCTTGCCGGCATCTTCCCCGCAGCAACCCCCGCCGAGGCGGCTGCGCGCGTGAGCGTGTCCGGCACCCCGAGTGCCGACGGCACTTCGACGCTCAAGCTCTCCGGCAGCGGGTTCCAGTCCGTGAAGAACGGCTTCGGCGGCATCTACGTGCTTTTCGGTGTCGTCGAAGGCACGTGGCAGCCGAGCAAGGGCGGCAAGACCGGCAAGAACCTGCGCTACGCCTACGACAACGAATCCAAACCCGAGGGCTTCCAGCTCTTCGTCACCTTCCCCGGCTCGAGCACCGCGTATGCCGCCAACGGCGGCACCCTCAACAGCGACGGCACCTGGAGCGGGACCATCAAGATCCCAGGCGCGAAGTTCACGTCCTACGACCGGCAGCGCAACCCGATCGACGTCGACTGCACACGGGAGCAGTGCGGCATCATCACGATCGGCGCCCACGGTGTCACCAACGCCAACAACGAATCGTTCACACCGGTCAACTTCCCTGCCGCCGGTGGGGAAGGAGGCGCCCACGGGCAGGCCGCAGCCCCGGCGGCTGGGAAGGAGGCTGAGCAGAATCCCGGCGGAGAACCGGCAGGGGCCGGCCCCTCGGCCGCGCCGGAGAACAGCGGCGGCAATGCTGAGCCGGCCGTAACCGCTCCAGCCGCTCCGGTCGTCCAGCCGCTGCTGACCTCGGATCAGGTTGAGCAGCTCAACGCCAACGGCAACCGCATCGTCCTCATCCTGCTCGCCGGCCTCGTCGTCGCTGTGAGTCTTATCGCCTTAGCCGTGGGAGTCGGCTCGTATATGGCAGCGAAGTCACTGCTCCTCGGCGTCAGCCCCGAAGCGCTCGAGCGGGTGCGCGCCCGACGAGCGAAGCGCGCCATCGCCGCGGAGCACAAACGCAAACGCCGCATCGCCTCCTACCGCGCACGGCAGGAGGCGCGCACTCGCAAGCGCGAACTCCACGCAGAAGCCACAGCCGCCCGGTCGGTCATCGACAGCTCAGCCGAGGACGTCCTCGCAGTCGATGCCGGGAACACAGCGGCCGCTGCTGAGGCACCCGTGGCTGGGCCGATGCGGTTCTTCGACACCATCGCCCCCTCCACGTCCCAGGCCGCAGAGCGCCAAACCGGAGGGTCCCCACTGCAGACCAGCACCGCCGGTGCCAGTGAAGCAGCGACTCTCGTCCTCGACCGCCCTGAGGGCAGTCCCGATCTCTCACCATCAGCCGAGCCGGACCCCGGCCGAACGAAAGGAACGGTGTGATGCGACGACTCACCCGCCTCCGCACCCAGCTGACCGCCTCGGCGGCGGCTCTGGCCCTGGCGCTGGCCCCCGCGCTGCTGCACAGCAGCGGGCAGCCCGCCCACGCCGCGAACTCTCCCGCCCCGGCAGAGACGAGCTCAAAGCTCAAAGTCACCGATGCCGTGTTCACGTGGGGGGTGAATAAGGAGTCGGGGTCGGGTGCGTACTATCCGGGGTCGTGTAACTTCCTCTCAGCTGGTGTGGCGGGCGATGCGGGCAAGGCTGCGCTGTGGCCGAACGATGAGAAGCTGTTCAAGCCCGCCGATGGGAATGTCAAGATCCTCCGGCCTGCCGGTGAGGGTAAGACGCAGCCGATCACCTGGGAGAACAAATGCCAGACAGCTGACGGTGCGAAGGTCGATACGCGGGGGACGTCTTCGGATAACTTCGTCCAGATCTCCGGTGGCACCGGCACCGTCGACACTGAAGCGGATACCGGCACGATCGAGTGGAAGGGCTCGTTTACGATCGTGTACTACTCCGGGTTCACCTACTGGTCTGTCAGTGATCCGAAGCTTGAGGTCACCAACGGCAAGGGAAAGATCACCGGCACATTCTCCGGGTACGGGGCTGATATGGATGACCTGAGCAAGTGGGAGAAGCTCGCCCCGCAGAAGGGCGTCATCGCTGACCTGTCGAACAGCCGGGTGGATCTGACGGAGAAGGGCTTCACCGTCACCCCGGACTATGCCGGGGTGGATTCGGGGCAGTCGGATCAGGATAAGAAGAAAGACGGGTGGGGATCCTTCCCCAAGAGCTGGGTCGATTTCAACGTCAAGACCGGCCAGCAGCAGTACTGGTACACCTCCGGCGGAGCCGCCGACCCCCGCAAACCCACCACACCCATCAGCGTCAGCTTCGACGGCACCACGATCATTCCGCCCGACGAGGGCACACCGCCCGGCGACGAGGACGGAGCAGATGATCCCAGCCCGCCGACGGCACCGCCGGAAGACGGCCCCGCAACAGGTAAGGCCACAATGTACTGGCCGGTCAACGCCGAGACGAGCGCGGCCGGCTTCGCCCCGGGCACCTGCAACTTCCTCTCTGCCGGAGTCTCCCCGGACAACGGCGGGGCGACCGTGTGGACGAAGCCGGGCAAGCTGTACAAGCCGGCCGACGGCGATGTGCGCATCGAGAAGCCAGATGCCTCCGGCACCTTCCACACCGCCACCTGGGAGAACAAGTGCATTGACCGCACCGGCAAACCGGTGACGACCAAGGACCCGAAATCCCAGCACGAATCCCGCGTCACAATCGGCAAGGGCACCGTGGATGCGAACGAAAAGGGCATCACAGCCAGCTGGAAGGGCGGCTTCACGATCGTGTTCTACTCCGGCATGACCTACTGGTCGATCTCGGACCCGCACCTGAAGGTCAGCGCCGACGGCACCGGTGAGCTCATCGGCACCGCATCCGGCTTCGGCGCCGATATGGATGACCTGAGCAAATGGGAGAAGATCACCCCGGAGACCATCACGCTGGCGACCTTCTCCGGCGTCGACGTGAAGAAGGCGATCGCCGAGGGCGGATTCACCGTCCAACCGGACTTCGCCGGCGTCAAGTACGCCGCTCCCAGCTCCGGCACCCCGCAGGACCGCTCGGTCGAGGGCTGGGGGTCGTTCCCGTCCAGCTGGGTCGACTTCAACCAGAAGACCGGCCAGCACTCCTACTGGTACACCTCCGGCGGCATCGCCGACGCCCGCAAACCGGCAGCCCCGCTGACCATCGCCCTGAGCGCGGACTACCAGCCGCCGGCATCGGACTACAGCACCAGCGCCAACACTGACGGCGGAGGCGGCACCACTCCTGGCGGCAGCAGGCAGCACGCGCCGCACGCACCCGGCGGGCCCGCCAGCGGTGCAGGCGGACCGAACGGGGCCGGGCCGAACGCCGCACCGGCTGCCGCAGCACAGACCGCGGATGACACCGCGTTCGCCGCTGCAGCAGCCGATGCCCGGAAGTCCAACGGCATCGCAGGCATCGGCTGGCGCGGCTGGGCGCTCGGCGGCGGCGTCGCCGGCACGGCCGTGGCCGCCACCTGGGGGCTGGGCTGGCTGCTGCGCCGCCGGATCGGCCTCGATCCCGGCACCTGGGTCTGAGCCCGGGCACCCGAATCCACAGCGACCCCTCAGCCTGTTTGCGCCCTGCTTCCCGGCGGCGCTGTCAGACTGACCACTGACGCAAGGAGACACCATGACCATGACGACACACGAGACCGACGCACCCCCATCCCTGTCCTTCTCCCAGCGGCTGCGCGAGGAGACGATGCGCCCGCACCGCGAGGCCGAATCCGAACCCTTCATCACCGACCTCATGGCCGGCCGGCTCGACCGCGGCGCCTACCAGGCGCTGCTCGAGCAGTACGCCGTGATCTATCCAACGCTCGAAGTCGTCGTCCGCGAACAGCCCGCCTCCTCGGTGCTCAGCTCCTTCGACCATCCCGGCCTGGCCCGCACAGCGGCGATCAACGCCGACCTCAACGTCCTGGCCGGCCCGGACCGCCTGCCGCCCGTCGCGCTGCCGGCCACCCGTGCCCTGACCGAGCGGATCAACTCCGGGCTGCCGGCCGAACGGCTGCTGGCCCACCACTACCTGCGCTACCTCGGTGACCTCTCCGGCGGGCTGGCGATCGGCCGGCTCGTCAGCCGCCACTACGGCATCGAACCCGAAGCACTGTCCATGTGGCGCTTCGAGGGAATCACCAAGCCGAAGGTCTTCAAGGACCGCTACCGCACGCTCCTCGATGACGCGCAGCTGAGCCCAGCCCAGCAGGACGCGCTCATCGACGAAGCCGCCACCGGCTACCGGCTCAACCAGGCGATCTTCGCCGAACTCGGCCTCACGCACACCGCCGCAGCCTGACCCGCACGCCGACCACCGCCTCGGGCCCGGCAGGCGACCCCCGCCTCGGGCCCGGGGCCGGCGCTAGGATTGCCGCATGACCCTGGGCATCGTGGCAGCCACCCTCGCAGCCGTCTTCCTCGGCGCGACCCTGCAGCGGCTCTCCGGCACCGGCGTGGGCCTTGTCGTCGCCCCGGTGCTCGCACTTCTCATGGGCCCAGCACTCGGGGTGTTCATGGCCAACGCCACGACGATGCTCTCCGGCACCATCATCATGCTCGCGGTCCTCCGCGACGTCGACTGGCGGCGCTACCTCATCTTCCTGCCCGCCGGGATCCTCGGCGCGATCCCGGCCGCCCTGCTCGTGCGCGAGCTCTCAGCCGCCTGGCTCAACATCGTCATCGGCCTCGTCGTGCTCGCAGCCCTTGCCCTGACCTTCGGCACACCACGCGTCCCGCACATCCGCTCCCGGTGGCTCACCGCCGCCGGCGGGGCGGCCGGGGCGTTCCTCAACACCTCGGCCGGGGTCGCCGCACCCGGAATGGTCATCTACGCGAAGTTCGCTCGCTGGTCGCAGCGCTCGTTCGCCGCCACGATGCAGCCGACGTTCGCGACCTTCGGGGCCCTGTCGGTCGGTTCGAAGCTCGCAGTCGGGGCGATGACGATCGACCAGCTGCCGCCGTGGTGGCTCTTCCCGGTCATCTTCGCCGCCGTGGGCCTGGGCATCATCGCCGGCGGGAAGCTCGCGAAGCTCGTAACCGCCGAGGCAGCCCGCAGGGTGGCGATCACGCTCGCCGGCGCCGGGGCTGCGGTCGCACTGGTACGCGGGCTCGTCATGCTCAGCTGACCCACCGTGCCCGAGGCGGTGGGCACCGGTGCGTGAAAGCCGCGAGGCGGGCAGACGATCCCTCGTCTGCCCGCCTCGCGTGCGGTCTCAGCTGAGTGCGGCTCAGATCTTCCGGTCGGGGTCGTCGAGCGCGTCGACGTCGACACCGCGCTTGCGCTGGGCGCTGCGGAAGCCCGTGCGCACGCGCTTGCGGTGCTCGCGGGCCCTGAGGCGGCGGGTCTTCTCGCGCTCGACCTGCTCAGGGGTGGGCTCGTGGTCGCGCAGACCGACCTGCAGGTCGGCGGGCACTTCGCTCATCGTGCCGACGGCGACCTTCGTCTTGTGCCGAAGGATCTCCAGGCGCACGATCTTCGACAGGAAGTACAGACCCAGCAGGTTCGGCACTGCCATGAGGAACAGGGTGGCATCGGAGAAGGCGACGACGCTGTCGAGCGAGACAGCCGAACCGACGACCACCGCGGCGACCCACACGAACTGGAAGATCTTCTCACCCACAACTGAGTTCTTCGTCAGGTAGCCGAGCGCCTTCTGGCCGTAATAGGCATAGGAGAGCACTGTCGAGAAGCCGAAGAGCACCACGGCAACGGTCAGCAGGTACGGGAACCAGGCAGAGACGGTGGCGAACGCCTGGCTCGTCAGGGCCACACCGGCGCCGGTCGAGCCGTCGCCGGCATCAGCCTGGTACAGGCCGGTGGTGATGATGGCCAGGGCGGTGAGCGTACAGATGATGACGGAGTCGACCAGCGGCTCCCACATCGCGGTGAAGCCCTCGGTGGCCGGCTCATCGGTCTTGACTGCTGCGTGGGCCATACCGGCGGTGCCGACACCGCCGACGTTGGAGAACAGCGCACGCTGGATGCCGACGATCGCCACGCCGACGATGCCGCCGGTCACGCCCTCCCCGGTGAACGCGCCTTCGATCATGAGCCAGAAGGCGTGCGGGATGTTGGTGATGTTCATCGCGAGGATGATGAGCACACATGCGGTGTAGAGGATCGCCATTGCCGGGGTGATCGCCGAGGTCCATTCGGCGATCTTCTTGATGCCGCCGATGATGACGAAGCCGGCCACGAGCGCCATGACGAGGCCGATGAGCCACAGCTTGTCGGCCAGGAAGCTGGAGTCACCGCCGGTGGAGTCGACGATGATCGCTGCGACCTGGTTGGCCTGGAACAGATTTCCAGCGCCGAACACGCCGATGAGGGTGGTGAGGGCGTAGAACACAGCGAGGAACTTGCCCAGCCGCGGCCAGCCGACCTCGGCCAGGCCCTCACGCAGGTAGTACATCGGCCCACCGGAGGTCTTGCCGTCGCCGGCGATCTGGCGATACTTCACCCCCAGGGTCGCCTCGGCCATCTTCATCGACATGGCCAGCAGGCCGAAGATGATGATCCACAGTGCCGCGCCCGGCCCGCCGATCGTGATCGCCACGGCCACACCGGCGATGTTGCCCAGCCCGACGGTGCCGGAGAGCTCGGTGGCCAAGGCCTGGAATGATGACACCTCGCCGGGGTCGGTCTTGCGGGTGAACTTGCCGCGGATGACCTTGAGGGAGTGCCCCAGTCCGGTGATCGGCTGGAAGCGCAGGAAGACCGTGAGGAAGATCGCTCCGACCATGAGCCAGATGACGATGATCGGCAGCTTGGCGCCGAAGATCGGGATCTCGTAGAAGACGATGTAGGACAGCCACTTCGCGAAGGGCGCGAAGATGCCGTCGATCACCTGGTCAACGGACGTGCCGGACTGTTCTGCCGCTCCGGCGAACAAGGACAGGGAAGCACTCATAGGGTTGCCTCAAGGCGCAGAGTAGACGTACGGCCAAAGGGTCGGTTCGGCTGCGGCGCCAGTGTGCAGAGTAACAACTCAGTCATTGCCAATCCAATGCTCAGAGTCAAAACGTCACCGCTTCGTGACGCGCCGCACCGGCCTGCCCGCCACCCGCAAGCCGCGCGGAGGATCGACGAATCTGGTGCCTCATCTGCGAAGATACTCTGCGAAAGCCGCCGCGATCGGGGCCATCGCGGCCTCCACCTCGGGTTCGGCGTTCGTGATCTCCGCGATCACCTGCTCGTGTGCCTTGCCGCACCACACCGGCATCGACACGTTCTGCCCCCAGCTGCGCGCCTGCGATCCAGTGGTCTCGGGATGGAACTGGGTGCCCCAGGCCTGACCGATCCGGAACGCCTGCACAGGCGCGTCGGTGCCGTCGACGAGGTGGACCGCGCCCGGCGGCAGCCCCATCTCCTCCTGGTGCCACAGGACCGCCGGCGCCGAGGCGGGCATCGCCGAGAACACCGGGTCGCCTGCGGCTTCGGGCCGGGCGGCGACGATGTACGCCCCAACCTGCGGGACGCGGCGCCGGCGCAGCTGCCCGCCGGTGGCGGCGGCGAGCAGCTCACCGCCCAAGCAGATGTTGAAGCTGGGGAAGGCGCCCTCGGCCGAGGCGGCGAGCAGGCTGCGCACGTGCGGGAACCACGGGTTGCCCTCGTCATCGAGCGGGCCGGCGGCTCCGCCGAGGACGATGAGGGCGTCGTAGTTTGCGCGCAGCGCTGCGGCATCGGCCGGCAGCGGCGGGCCGGGGTCGGCATGGCCGGGCCCGAGGTAGGGGCGGGCGACGATGAGCTCGGCACCGGCGTGTTCGAGCCAGTCGCCGAAGCGCCGCGCATCAGTGCCGGCTTCGTGTTCGATGACGAGGATCCGCGGTGACATGTCTCCACAGTAGCGGTGCGACCGCGCTCATATGCAGATATCGAGCTTAGACAATACTCCCCGGCCGCTGTCAGGGTGTGCAGACCGAACACCCCCTCATTCGGAGACCCATGCGCCGATCCCCCGCCCGCGGCTCCCGGCAGCCGGTGACCTTCGGGAAACCGGCTGCCGAGCCCACCGCATCGCCCCCGGCTCCCGTGACCGAGCAGTCCGTGCTGCAGACGTGGCGCGAGCTGGCCGGCATCGCCTGGCCGATCATGCTCTCAGGCCTGGTGACCCTGGTCATCAGCAGCAACGACTCGGTGCTGCTCGCCCACGCCTCCCCGCGGGTGCTCGCCTCCGTCATCGCGGCCAGTTCGATCCACGCGATCGCGGCGATGTCGGTCAGCGGTCTCGTCTCGGCCGCGCAGATCCTCATCTCCCGTGCCACCGGCGCCGGGCGCCGCGACCACGCCGCGCGCGCCTCAGAGGCCGCACTCTGGCTGGGCCTGTGGGCCGGGACGGCCGCCGCGGTGCTCGTCACCGCGATCGGCCCGCTCGTCCTCGCTGTACTCTCCGGTCCTGCCGTCGATGCCGGCTTCGCCCGCGCCTACCTCTTCATCACCGTGCTCGCGCTGCCGTTCACCGGCCTGACCGGGGCGATGCGCGCCCGCGTCTCCGGGCTGGGGGCGACCCGCGGCCTGCTCGTCGCCTCGATCACGGCCGCCGCCGTCGACGTCGCAGCCTCACTCATCCTCAATGCGCTCATCGGGCCCTTCGGCGTCGCTGTTGGCACCGTGCTCGGCACGGCCTCGGGTGCTGCGGTCTTCGCCGTCCTCATCGCCCGCAGCCGCCGGCCGGCCGGCGCTGGCCTGTTCGTACCGGCTCCGCGGCTGCGCAGCCTGCTCATCGCCCATCCTGCCCAGGTGCGGCACCTGCTCGGACTCGGCTGGCCCGAGGCGATCTTCTTCGCCGCCTCCGCCGGATCGGGGCTTGTCGTCACCTTCCTGCTCGCGCCCTTCTCCCCAACCGCGCTCTCGGCCTCCCGGTTCTTGGAGATCGCCGCCTCGATGGTCGTGTTCACGATCCTCGTGAGCATCTCGACGGCCTCGCTGACCCTGCTCGGCCGGGCTGCCGGAGCCGAGGCGCCGGACCAGTGGGCGATGGTGTGGCGCCGCACCGCGGCATTCACGCTCACGATCGCCGCGCTCATCACCGTCACCGGACCGCTCATCCTGCCGCCGCTGCTGCGCGTCATCGCCGGTGAGGAGATCGCCGCAGCCGCACAGACTGTTGTGTGGCTGGCATTCGCCCAGACCCTGTTCATGGCGCTGCAGGTCGCGCTCGTCGCCGGGCTGCGCTCGCTCAAGGACACCCGCGGCCCGATGCTCGCCGGGCTCATCGCCGAGTACGTCGTCTTCCTGCCGCTGGGCTGGTACCTCACCCGTCATCTCGAACTCGAGCTGCTCGGCGTGTTCCTCACCCACATCGCCTACTGGCTGGCCGCACTGGCCGTCTGCAGCAGCCGGCTGCGCCCGGCCTTCCGCCGCTGGCAGGCCGAGCTCACCGCCGGCACTCCCCCTCCCCTATCGAAAGGACCCTGATACATCCCCGCCTCACCACCGCCTCGGCGACGGCCCTCACCACTGCAGCGGCGATCGCGCTGCTCGCCGCATGCGCACCGAGCACACCTGAAGCGGATGCGGCCAGCGCCGGCAGCGACGAGGGCTTCCCGGCCACCGTCGAGAACTGCGGGCGCAGCGTGACCATCGCCGAGCGCCCGGAGAAGATCGTCGCCTTCGACGGAGCTGCCGAGACGCTCTTCGCCCTCGGTGCCGGAGACCAGGTCACAGGCTACTTCGGTGCTGCCCCGGCCGATCTGCCCGCGGATCTCGCCGGCGAGGCCGAGCAGACCGAGCACCTCGGCGGGACCTTCCCGTTCCCGGCTGCCGAGGCGGTGCTCGAGCAGGAACCCGATCTCATCGTCGCCTACGGCTTCAACGATGAGGGCGGCGGGCTGCACAAGCGCCTCGACACGCTCGACATCCCGTACCTCAACCTCTCGGAGGCCTGCCAGGACGACCCGGACGGCACCATCGACGGCTACCTCGATGACGTGCGCACGATCGGGAAGGGGATCGGCGATCCGGCAGCCGGTGACCGGCTGGCCGATGAATGGCAGGCAAGCCTCGACGCGCTGCCCCAGCCAGCCGCCGGCGAGAAGCCGACTGCGGTCGTCAACGGCAATCAGGATCCGAGCAAGCCGTTCGTCTCCGGAGCCGGCAGCTTCGCCAGCGACCTACTCACCCGCGCCGGGCTCGCCAACGCCTATGCCGATGAGTCCGCCGCCTTCGCGTCTCCGTCCTGGGAGGATGTCGCCGAACGCAACCCCGACGTGCTGTTCTCCGCAGGCGGCGGAGGCGATGAGGCCCGCGATGCGCTGCGTGATCACCTGAAGTCGAATCCCGCGCTGGCGCAGATGACCGCCGCGCGCACCGACGGCCGGGTCGTCACTCTCGACTATGCGCGCAACGTCCCCGGCCCGCAGGCGATCGACGGCATCAAGCAGATGGCCGAGGTCGCACAGACGATCGCCGAAGGTGAGGGCCAGGACAGCTGAGGATGCTGCGCAGCCCATCTGAGAGCGCTGCCGGCCGCAGCGCCGGGCAGCCGAGCGCCGGCGTGCGCCTGCCCGGCCGACGCACGGACCTCCTGACGGCCGGTCTTGTGACGGCGATGGCGCTCGCGGCAGTCGCCGGGCTCGGCGCCTCGGGCATGGCCGGCTCCGGTGACAGGGGCCTGCTGGAGGTGCTCGACATCGCCTACCGGCGGGCGTGGGGGCCGGAGTTCGTTGCTGCCGGTGACATGCTCGTCGCTGAGCTGCGTCTGCCCCGCGGGGTCCTCGCGGTCATCATCGGGGCGTCACTGGGGCTGGTCGGCTGTGTGCTGCAGGCGGTGGTGCGCAATCCGCTGGCGGACTCCTCGATCCTCGGCGGCACCTCAGGGGCCGCGCTCGGGGCGGTCGGCGTCATCGCCTTAGCCCCGGGTGCCGCCCTGGCAGCGGTGATCCCCGTGGGTGCCTTCGCCGGGGCTGGGATCGGCTTCGCACTCACGATCGCACTCGCCTCCGCGCGCGGTCCGGCCTCCCCGCTCAAGCTCGTGCTCGCCGGGATGGCGGTGTCGTTCCTACTCTCGGCGCTGACCGACTTCGTCATCATCGCCGCAGGTGACGACCGCAAGCTGCGCTCAGCGATCTTCTGGCAGCTCGGTTCGGTCGCCGGCGCGCAGTGGCAGGACATGCTGCTGCCGGTACTCGTTCTCACCTGCGGGATCGTATGGCTGCTCGTACGCGCCCGCCGCCTCGACACACTGGCCTTCGGCGACCACACCGCCCACGCGCTGGGCACCCATCCGGGCTGGCTGCGCGCCGAGCTCATCACCGTCTGCGCGCTCATCGTCGGCGTCGGTGTCGCTGCCGCCGGTGGCATCGGGTTCGTCTCACTCGTCATCCCGCATGCGGTCAGGCTCATCGTCGGCACCGCGCACCGCCGGCTGCTGCCGGCTGCCGCAGCGACCGGCGGAGCATTCCTCGTGTGGGCCGATGTCGCCTCGCGGGTCATCATCCCGCCCTCGGAGATCCCGCTGGGCGTCATCACCGCGATCATCGGCTCCTGTGTCTTCGCCGTGCTCATGATCACCCGGATGCGGGGCACGCTGTGAGGCCCCGCGCGAGAACCGCCTCGGGACCGGAGCCCGAGGCGGCGGCACCGGCCCGACAGCCAGGTCACCCCTGTGCGCTCACCGTCAGTCAGGTGAGCGTGTCGGCTGGCCGGACGCTGCTCGTGCGCGAGGCGAGCTTCCGCGCGGAACCCGGTGAGGTGACCGTGCTCATCGGCCCGAACGGTTCGGGCAAATCGACGCTGCTCGGCAGCGTGTTCGGGGCGCGGACGTTCTCCGGGGAGATCCGGCTCGGGGACAACCGGCTGGCGGAGCTCTCCAGACTCGAGCGAGTCAGGCGCATCGGCGTTCTGACCCAGGAGCAGGGCGCGGCGCTCGGCACCCGGGTGGCCGAAGCCGTCGAGCTTGGGCGCACGGCGCTGCAGGGACCGTTCGGCCGGCTGAGGCCTCAGGACAGCGAGCATGTCGCCGCGGCTATGGACCAGGCGGCCGTCACCCACCTGGCGGCGCGCGACCTGTCCACTCTCTCGGGAGGTGAGCGGCAGCGCACGCACCTGGCGCGGGTGCTCGCCCAGGACACCGAGCTCATCATCATGGATGAGCCGACCAACCATCTCGACATCGGCCACCAGCGCTCGATCCTGCGGCTGCTCACAGCGCTGGCCCGTGAGCACGGCCGCACTGTCCTCGTCGCTCTGCACGATCTCACGGCGGCCGCGCAGTTCGGCGATCGCGTCGTGCTGCTGGCTGGCGGGCAGGTGCAGGCTACCGGCCGGCCGCGACAGGTGCTGACTCCTGAGGTGATTGCCGCGCACTTCGACGTCGACGCGCAGTGGATCGAAGTGGCCGGCGCCCAACGGCTCATCATCGACTGACGGCACACGTCATCGGCTGCGAACGCACGACCGCGGGGCTCCCCTCCCGGTGGAGGAGAGCCCCGCAGGCTCAGCTCTGTGCTGTGCCGCTGAGGTCAGTCAGCGACGAAGTACATGCGCTTGTTGACGAACTCGTCCATGCCCAGCGGGCCGAGCTCGCGGCCGAAGCCGGAGCGCTTGACGCCGCCGAAGGGCACCTCGGCGCCCTCACCGGCAGGCGTGTTGACATTCGACATGCCGACATCGAGCTGCTGGGCGATCTTCTCCGCCCGGGCCGTGTCCTTCGAGAACACCGCACCGCCGAGGCCGAAGTCGGTGTCGTTGGCCAGCGTGAGCGCCTCCTCATCGGACGACACCCTGTACACGACGGCCACCGGCCCGAAGAGCTCCTCGCGGTAGGCCTCCATGTCGCTGGTGACGTCGGTGATGACGGTCGGAGCGTAGTAGGCGCCGTCGCCGCGTGTGCCGCCGGCGCGCAGCGTCGCGCCGTCCTTGACGGCCTGCTGGACCTGTTCGTCGAGGCGGTCGGCGGCCTCGGCGGAGGACAGCGGGGTGTAGGTGGTGGCGTAGTCATCGCCGGGCCCGCCGGGGGTCATGCCTTCGGCGAGCTGGGTGAGTTCGGCGACGAACTCGTCGTAGATGTCGTCCATGACGATCATCCGCTTGTTCGAGTTGCAGGCCTGGCCGGTGTTGTACATCCGGGTCTCCCAGGCGGTCTTCGCCGCTTCCTTGACGTCATCGGTGTCGAGGATGACGTACGGGTCGGAGCCGCCGAGTTCGAGCACGGCCTTCTTCAGGTGCTTGCCGGCCAGCGCACCGACGACGGAGCCGGCGCGTTCGGAGCCGGTGAGCGAGACGCCCTGCACGCGCGGGTCGGCGATGATCTCGGCGATCTGGTCGTGGCTGGCGAAGAGGTTGTTGTACACCCCGGCCGGCACACCGGCGTCGTCCATGATCTGCTGGATCGCCTGCGCTGAGCGCGGGCAGATCTCAGCGTGCTTGAGGATGATGGTGTTGCCGAGCATGAGGTTGGGTGCGGCGAAGCGGGCGACCTGGTAGTAGGGGAAGTTCCACGGCATGATGCCCAGCAGCACGCCGATCGGGCGGCGTTCGATGAATGCCCGGCCCTGTGAGAACGTCGTGATCTCCTCATCGGCGGCAAGCTGCGGGCCGTGCTCGGCGAAGTACTCGAAGATCGCCGTGCAGTATTCGGCCTCCTCCTCGCCTTCGGGCAGCGGCTTGCCCATCTCCTCGGCGATGATCTGGGCGAGTGCGTCCTTGCGTTCGGTGAACAGGTTCGCCACCCGCGAGACGATCTCGCCGCGCTCTTCGATCGTCATCTCCCGCCACGACTGGTAGGCGGTGTGGGCGCGGTCGAGGGCGGCATCGACATCGGCGTGGCTGGCGGTGTCGTAGGTCTCGACGATCTCGCCGGTGGCGGGGTTCTGCACGCGGTATCCTGCGCTGCTCATGGGTGTCCTTTCTTCTGCCGTTCCCGAGGTGTCGGGCCCGGATCTGTTGTTGGTTGCGTCATCTGGGGGTTCAGCTGCTTCCCTCGGTGTCCGGGAAGCCGAGGGCGTCGGCCATCGCCTGGCGGATCTCCGGGTAGCGGAAGCTGTAGCCGAGTTCCTCGAGCCGGGTGGGCACAACCCGCTGGTCGGCGAGCACGAGCTCCTGGGCGGCCTGTCTGCCGAGCAGCATCTCCGGTCCCAGCCGCGGGGTCTGCACGAATGCCGGCATCGAGGCCAGCCCGGCGAGCGCCTGAGCGAACTCGGCCTGCCGCACCGGCTGCGGGGCGGCGGCGTTGACCGGCCCGCTCAGCGTCGGGTCGACGGCGGCGCGGGCGTAGATGCGGGCGATGTCGTCGAGCGAGATCCACGACATCCACTGCTGGCCGTCGCCGATCCGCCCGCCGAGGCCGGAGAGGTACAGCGGCAGCTGCAGGCGCAGCGGTCCTGACAGTGCGGTGAGCACCTGGGCGGTGCGCACGGACACCCAGCGCACGCCGAGCGCTTCGGCTTGGGCGGCTTCCGCTTCCCAGGCGCGGCACACCTCGGCGAGGAACCCGCCGCCGGAACCGGTGTCTTCACTGAGCTCTTCGTCGCCGCGGTCGTAGCCGTAGTATCCGATCGCCGAGGCGCAGATGAACGCCTCGGGCCGGCGGTGCGGCGGCAGCTGCTCCATCGTCAGCACGATGAGCTTCGTCGAGTCCCGCCGCGAGCGCATGATGCGGTCCCGGGCCGCCTGCGAGAACCGGGTGCCGATCGTCGCCCCGCCCAAGTGGATGACGACATCGGCCCAGGCTAGTGCGTTGGGGTCGAGGATGCCGAGGTCGGGGTTCCACTTGATCTCCGAGGCCTTCCGCGGGGTGTCGCGCACGAGTGCGCGCACCTCGTGGCCGCCGGTCGACAGCAGCGCGGCGACCTGGGTTCCGATGGTGCCCGAGGCGCCGGCGATGAGGATCCTCTTCCGCTCTGTTCCGCTGATCGCGGCCAGCTCGTCGTGGTACTGCAGATCGGACAGCAGCCGCTCGCCGCGGACGGTGACGATCGCCCGCAGGGTCGGCTCTATGGCAGTGGCGTCGATGTCGGTGGAGCCGGGCAGGATGCCCGGGGCCAGGCTGTAGTCGATGTGGTCGTCGATCCGGGTGAAGGCCGAACCGACCGATTCGGCGCCGGTCACCTCGGTGAAGCTGTGCGTGTGCTCCCATGAGCTCAGCGGACCCCGCACCTGCCGGTCGACGAAGGAGTGCTCGGTGGGCCCGGCTGCGTGTTCGACGATGAAGGGGGTGCGCACCAGCCCGTGCGTGCCGGGCAGGGTGATCTTCAGCGAGGCCTGCGAGCCGGGCACCAGCGGCTGGCCCTCCTCCTCGATCTGCATCGCCCATTCGGGGCTCAGCCGCGTCAGTGCGCCCGGCCGTTGATGCCAGTCGAAGACGGTGTGCAGCGGATACGGGACGACCAGCGAACTCGTGAAGACTGCCATGACTCAACTCTTGCAGGAAAAGCTGACGATGAACACTGCAGGAGCTGAATCTCTGTTCACGAATCCTGCGGCGGGCACCCGCAGCCGCCCGGTCGCTGCCGCGCGGCAGGTGTCAGGAGTCAAAGCCGACCCCCACAGCGTCGAGCAGCCTGAGCAGCGGCCCGCGCCGGCCTTCGTTCTCATCGGAGCGGATGAGCGCCCGGGTGGTGAGCTTCGCCCCGGCCCACATGAACGGCTCCGGCGGGAACGGCAGCGGCTTCCTCTTCACCATCTGCAGCTCCGTCAGCGCTGTGGGCTCGCCTGCCAGCAGGTCGAGCATGACGGTGCCGGCGAACCGGGAGGCGCCGACGCCGAGGCCGGTGAACCCAGCCGCGTAGGCGACCTTGCCGGCGCAGGCCGTTTCGAAGAAGGAGAAGAACCGGGTGCAGGTGTCGATCGCCCCGCCCCAGGCGTGGGTGAAGCGGATGCCGGTGGCCTGCGGGAAGGTCTCGAAGAAGTGCCGGGCGAGGGTTTCGAAGGTCTCCTGCCGGGTGTCGAATCTGCTGGAGACGCGCCGACCGTAGTAGTACACGGCATCCCAGCCGCCGAACAGGATCCGGCCGTCGACGGTGCGCCGGTAGTAATGGAACCGGTTGGCCGAGTCGGCCAGGCCCTCCCGGCCGTCCCAGCCGATCGCCGCCCACTGCTCAGCGCTGAGCGGTTCGGTCATGAGCGCGTAGTCGTATACCGGTGCGGTGTGCCACTTGACCCGCTTGAGCAGTGCGGGGAACGCGTTCGTGCCGAGTGCTGCGCGCCCGGCGGTGAGCGTGCCGGCGTCGGTGGTCAGCGTGACGGTGTCGCCGCTGTCGGTGAGGCTGCGCACGATGGTGTTCTCGTACACTTCGACGCCGAGCTCACGGCACACCCGCAGCAGCTCCCAGCACAGTCTGGCCGGGTTGATGATCGCGCACTCCCGATCAAGCCGCAGCCCGCCCAGATAGGTCGGGGAGTCGATGCGCTCGCGCAGCTCCTCGCCGTCGAGGTAGACCTCGCCTTCTTCCGGGTTGTGCGCCTGCTGCAGGCTGGGGATCTGGTAGTCCTCGGTGGCGATCTGGATGAGTCCGGTGCGCTCGAAGTCGCAGTCGAGCCCGTAGTGGGCGACAGCGTCTTCGATCGCGTCGAGGTTCTCGTAGCCGAGCCGGGTGAGCTCGTCGTTCTCCTCCGGCAGGTGCTTGACGCCGTTCTCGTGGCCGTGGGTGAGGCTGGCTTCGCAGAATCCGCCGTTGCGCCCGGAGGCGGCCCAGCCGATGCGGCCGCCTTCGAGGAGGACGACATGCCGGCTGGGGTCGCGCTCCTTGGCCTGCAGGGCCGTCCACAGGCCGGTGAATCCGCCGCCGACGACGGCGAGATCGCAGCTGCGGTCTCCTGCCAGGGCGGGGCCCGCCTCGGGCCTGGCGGGGTCATCGAGCCAGAACGGGACGTGCGAGACGCCGGCGAGGCTTGCGGAGATCATCTCAGGGGTGATGGACATGGCTACCTCACGATGGTCTTGACGATGTCGGTGGACGATTCGCCCGAGCGGCGCAGCACGAGGCCGACGAGGGCGAGGGCGATGAGGGTCAGCAGCAGCATCACCGTCGAGATTGCGGCGACCTCCGGGCGCAGCGCCACGCGCACGGCGGAGAAGATGTAGACCGGCCAGGGCGTGTAGCCGGGCTGCTGGACGAAGCTGGAGAGGATCGTGTTGTCGAGGCTGAGGGTGAACGACATGAGCGCACCGGCCATCACGCCGGGGGCGGCGATCGGCAGGGTGACCCGGCGGAAGGTCGTCCACGGGGTCGCGCCGAGGTCGGCGCTGGCCTCCTGCAGGGAGGTGTCGACGCCGGCCATGCGGGCGCGGACGATGAAGGTCACGACGGCCACGGAGAACATCGCATGGGACACGATGAGGCGCACAAGCCCGTTGTTGAACCAGGTGAGGTCGGCGTCCACGCCGAGGGTGACGAACCAGGGCAGGAACGAGATGCCGTCGACGATCTCCGGGGTCACGAGCGTGGTCGCCAGCAGTCCGGTCAGGCCGAGGGCCCACCAGGTGCCGAGCCTGGCGCGGGCGAGCGCGATGCCGCCGAGGGTGCCGAGCACGGTGGCCAGCAGCGCGGAGCCGACGGCGGCCTGCAGGCTGGTGATGACCGAGGAGACGATGACGTCGTTGTTGATGCCGGAGATGTAGGCGTCGAAGCCGAATCCCTGCCAGGAGGCGAGGATGCGCCCGGTGTTGAAGGAGTAGGCGACGATGACGGCGATCGGGGCGAAGAGGTAGATGAAGACGAGCACACCCCACAGGGTGAACCCGAGGTCGCGGGTCTGGCGTCTCATGCGCGGCTCCCTTCGCTCACGGCCGGCTCGGGTGGGGTGATGCGCACCGAGTTCAGCCTCTCCATCAGTGAGCGCAGCGCCCACAGCAGCAGCCCGCCGAGCGCGACGACGATGAGGGTGGCGAGCATGAGGATGACGGCCATCGCCGCGCCGAGGGCCCAGTTCTGGGCGGTGTTGAACTGGTTGGCGATGAGCTGGCCGGCCATCGAGCCGCTCGCCCCGCCGAGCACGGTGGCGGTGACGTAGTCGCCGTTGAGCGGGATGAACACGAGCAGGCACCCGGAGACCACGCCGGGCATGGCCAGCGGCAGGGTGACGGTGAAGAAGGTCTTCCAGGGTCCGGCGCCGAGGTCGTAACTGGCTTCGCGCAGGTGCCGTCCGGCTGCGTCCATCGCGACGAACAGCGGCAGGATCATGAGCGGCAGGTAGTTGTAGACCACGCCGATCTGCACGGCGGTGCGGGTGTAGAGGATGTCGAGGCCTCCGTCGGATAAGCCGATGGCCTGGAGGGTCTTGGAGACGAAGCCCTCGTTGGAGAGCATGATCTGCCAGCCGAGGGTGCGCACGAGGAAGTTCGTCCAGAACGGCACCATCACCAGCGCCAGCAGCAGTCCGCGCCGTTCGGGCCGGACTTTGACGGCCAGCCAGTAGGCGAACGGGATGGAGATGAGCAGGCAGATGATGGTGCCGAGGATCGAGATCCGCAGGGTGGCGAGGAAGGTCGTCAGCGATGAGGAGGTCAGCGCTTCGGAGTAGCGGTCGAAGCTCAGCTGCTCCATCGACACGGTGGTGAATTCGTCGGGCTTGTGCCCGAAGCTGTACCAGAGTACGAGGGCGACGGGGATGACGAAGAAGAACACGACGTAGGCCCAGGTGGGGAACGCGAGCGCTCCGGGGCCGAGGATGCGGGCGGCGAAGCGCTTCATGCTGAACTCCTCGTCTGTGCGGCGGTGTAGATCTCGACGCGCGGCTGGATGCCGGCCCCTTCTTCGGAGGGCACGAGCCGGTCGAGGATCTCCTGGTCGGGGAAGATGATGTCGGGGAAGTCGAAGTCGGCGGCTTCCTCCTTCAGGCCCTGGGTGCCGACGTGGTAGCCGATGTAGTCGACGTTGCGCAACGCGGCGTCAGAGCTGATCATGTGGTTGATGAAGGCGTAGGCGGCATCCGGGTGCGGGGCGCCGGTGGCCAGGCACCAGTTGTCCATCCACAGGTTGGCAACCGGGGTCGGGAAGACGAACTGCCACCGGTCCGGGTCATCGGATTCGAGCAGTCCCTGCCGGGCGTCGCCGTTGAAGGCGTGCAGCAGGCTCAGCCCGCCCTGGGTCATGCCCTGGGCGGCGTTGCCCATATAGGCGCGCACATGCGGGGCGATGTCGTCGACGACGATCGTCTTGGCTTTCTCCAGGATCGCCTCGTCGACGGTGTTGACGTCCTCGCCCATCGAGGCGAGGGCGATCGCGGTGAGCTCCCAGGGGTCTTCGAGGATCGCGGTCGAGCCGGAGGCGTCTGTGCCGGCGGCGTCGATGAAGTCCTGCCAGCTGGTCAGCTCCCGGTCGATGACGGTGCGGTCGTAGACGTAGCCGGTGGTGCCCCAGGCCTTGCAGATCGAGTACCGGTTCTCCGGGTCGAACTCCTGGTGGATGAAGTTCGGGTCCATGTTCGCAAAGTTCGGGATCCGCGTCAGGTCGAGCGGCTGGATGAGGTCGTGTTCGATCATCTGCTGCACCCGCGAGCCGGTCGGCACGACGATGTCGTAGCCGGAGGTGCCGCGGGTGCCGGCGAGTTTGGCCATCAGCTCGTCGTTCGAGCCGTAGGAGTCGACCTGCACGCGCACGCCGGCGGTGTCGCTGAATTCGCTGATGATCTCGGGGTCGTCGTAGTCGCCCCATGAGTACAGGTTGAGCTTCGCCTCGATCTCGCCGTCGGCCGGCGGGGAGCTGGCCATCCGGCCGGTCTGCCCGCAGGCGCTGAGCCCGGCCAGCCCGGCCAGTCCCACGCCGGTGAGGAAGGCCCGCCGGCTCGGACCGGCAGCGCTCAGCAGCTGCCGGCGGATGCGCGGGGCCTCGGAGCGGGGTGCGAGGAAGCGCACGCGGTGGTTGCGCTCAGCCATCGCAGAACACCTGCGCCTGGTTGCGTCCCCATGACAGCCGCACCCGGGCACCGGGCCCGAGGTGGTCGCTCGTGAGTGCCGGGACGCGGGCGAGGACTTCATGGCCGTCGCGCAGCCGGACGATGTACTGCACGACGTCGCCGAGGAAGGACACCCCGACGATCTCGCCGTCGACGGCATCGGTGAGCTCCCTGCTGTCACCGCCGGCCGCACTGCCGCTGCCGGCTCTGCTGTCGCTGCCGCCCCTGCTGTCACCGCTGGCCGTGCTGTCGCTGCCGGCGGTGTCGAGCGGGGTGACGTCGATGATCTCCGGGCGCACGGCCGCCTCAACGGATCCGCCGGGCTTCGCCTCTGGTCCCAGCAGTCCGGCCGGCACGGTGATGAGGGAGCGGGCGGTGCGCAGCACGGCGGTGTCGCCGTCGATCGAGTCGAGGGTGGCGGAGACGAAGTTCTGCTTGCCGATGAAGCCTGCGACGAACCGGTTGGCGGGCCTGGAGTAGATCTCCTCGGCGGTGCCGACCTGCTGGATCTTCCCGGCGTTGAGCACGACGATCCGGTCGCTCATCGCCAGTGCCTCCTCCTGGTCGTGGGTGACGAAGACGAAGGTCATACCGAGTTCGGCGTGCAGGCGCTTGAGCTCGATCTGCATCTCCTCGCGCAGCTTGCGATCGAGTGCCGACATCGGCTCATCGAGCAGCAGCACCTGCGGCCGATTGACCAGCGCCCGGGCGAGGGCGACACGCTGCTGCTGGCCGCCGGAGAGCTGGTCGGGCTTGCGGTCGGCGAACCCGCCCATCTGCACCAGCCGCAGCGCTTCGATGACGCGCTCGCGGATCTCGGTCTTGGGCACGCGCTTCTGCTTGAGCCCATAGGCGACGTTGTCGGACACGCTCATGTGCGGGAACAGAGCGTAGGACTGGAAGACGGTGTTGACCGGCCGGCGGTGAGCCGGCACGCCGACGAGGTCCTGGCCGGAGAGCAGGATGTGCCCGGTGGTCGGCTCCTCGAAGCCGGCGATCATCCGCAGCAGGGTCGTCTTGCCGCAGCCGGAGGGCCCGAGCAGGGACAGGAACTCCCCGGCCTCGACGGTGAGGTCGAGTTCGCTCAGGGCGGTGTGGCTGCCGAAGCGCTTGGTCACCCCGCGGATCTCCAGCTGCCCGGGGCCCTCGCCGCTGTGGCGGGTGCCCGCGGTGCCGGCCCTGGTGCCGGGAGGCTGTGCGGCGGTGGTCTCGGTGTGCGCGCTCATGCCCGCTCCTTGTCGGTGGTGAAGATGATGTCCTGCCAGTCGCGGTGGGCGTCGGGGCTTTCGTCGATGAGGACGTGTTTGACCTGCGTGTACTCCTCGAAGGAGTACTGCGACATGTCCTTGCCGAATCCGGAGGCCTTGTATCCGCCGTGCGGCATCTCGGAGATGACCGGGATGTGCTCGTTGATCCACACGCAGCCGGCTTCGATCTCGGCTGCCGCGCGCAGCGCCCGGCGGGTCGTGGTCGTCCAGGCGCTGGCGGCCAGCCCATAGACGGTGTCGTTGGCCAGTTCGATCGCCTCGTCATCGGCGTCGAAGGGCATGGCCACGAGCACGGGACCGAAGATCTCCTCGCGCCACACCTCGGCCTCGGTGCCGATGCCGGTGATGAGGGTCGGTGCGTAGTAGGCGCTCTCCCCCGCGCCCGAGGCGGTGGCTGGGATCGCACCACCGCACCGGATCCGGGCACCGGCCGCGCGGGCGCGGTCGACGGCTCCTGCGACCCGGTCACGGTGCTCGGTGCTGATGAGGGAGCCGAGGCCGGTGGTCGCATCGTCGGGATCGCCGATGATGACGCCGTTCATGAGCTCGGTGACGCGGGTGCAGAAGTCCTCGAAGATGCTGCGGTGGACGATCGCGCGGGTGGCGGCGGTGCAGTCCTGGCCGCCGTTGATGAGGGAGCCGGCGACTGCGCCGCGGGCTGCGGCTTCGACATCGGCGTCGTCGAAGACGACGAACGGGGCCTTACCGCCGAGCTCGAGGTGGACGCGCGCACCCTTGGCTGCGCACATCTCCATGACCTTCCGGCCGACAGCCGTCGAGCCGGTGAAGGAGGTCATGACGACCCGCGCATCGCGCACGAGCGCCTCTCCGGCGCTCTGCCCGTCGCCTGCGATGACATTGATGACGCCGGGCGGGAAGCCGACCTCGGCGGCGACCTCGGCGAGGATGAGCGAGGTGCCCGGTGTCAGCTCGGAGGTCTTGAGCACGATCGTGTTGCCGGCGGCCACAGCGGGGAAGATCTTCCAGGCCGCCATCTGCAGCGGGTAGTTCCACGGGGCGATCGAGCCGATGACGCCGATCGGCTCCCGCCGGGTCATCGACGTCGAGTTCGGCCAGTAGGAGCCTGCGGCCAGTCCGGTGAGCTGGCGGGCGGCGCCGGCGAAGAACCGGGCGTTGTCGATGCTGCCGGGCACATCGAACTCGGTGGCCAGGCGGATCGACTTGCCCGTCTGGGCCGATTCGAGCTCGGCGAGTTCGGCGGCGCGGGCCTCGAGTCCTGCGGCGAGGGCGAAGAGCAGATCGGAGCGCTCGCCGGGTGTGGTGTTCTTCCAGCCGGGGAAGGCCTCGGCTGCCGCGGTGACCGCTGCGTCGACGTCGGCAGGGCTGGCCAGGCGGTAGCGGGCGACCTCTGCGCCGGTGGCCGGTGAGCAGCGGACGAACTCCGGTCCTGTGCCGGGGGTGCGCTGCCCGTTGATGACGTGCATGGGTCTTCGAACCTCCGTGTCGGTGGTGCTGAACTGGGGTCCTGCCCCGGCACAGGTGGTGCCGTGGTGTGAGGCGAGGCACATCAGCGTTTCACCAGAGTAACGACACCTCCCCGCAATGTCTACTGATTTCGTACTCCTGGTCACTCTTGCAAACTGTTTTCGCAATCAGATATGGTACGAACCACTGATTACATTGTTATGGTGAGTTCTGAAGGAGGCGTCATGACCGCTGAGACCCCTGCGCCGGATACGGAGCTCGATGCCAAGTCGAAGGCGATCATCGAGGCCCTTCAGCAGGACGGCAGGCGCAGCTACGCCGAGATCGGCCGCGACATCGGCATGTCCGAGGCGGCCGTGCGCCAGCGGGTTTCCAAGCTCACCGCAGCCGGGGTCATGCAGATCGTGGCCGTCACCTCTCCCCTGCAGCTGGGCTTTCACCGGCAGGCGATGATCGGGGTGAAGGTCAGCGGAGACATCACTGAGACCGCCGAGATCCTCAGCCAGCTGCCGCAGGTCGACTACACCGTCGTCACCGCTGGGGTCTACGACATCCTCATCGAAGTCGTCTGCGCTGATGACGATGAGCTGCTGGCCCTGCTGCGGCAGCTGCGCTCGATCGAGCATGTCGAATCAACCGAGACGATGATGTACCTCAAGCTCTGGGACCAGAAGTACAACTGGGGCACACGCTAGGAAGTGGAGAACCACGTGGAACAGCACAACCTTCAAACCGGCATCCGCGATCACGTGTGGATGCACATGGCCAATCACAAGCACCTCTTCGAGGGCGGCCGCACCCCGGTCATCACCCACGGCGAGGGCCACCACATCTTCGACGACACCGGCAGAAAGCTCATCGACGGTCTCGCCGGACTGTTCGTCGTTCAGGTCGGCCATGGCCGTGAGGAACTCGCCCAGGCCGCCTACGACCAGACGAAGAAGCTCGGCTTCTTCCCCCTGTGGTCCTACACCCACGAACCGGCCATCCAGCTCTCTGAGCGCCTGGCCGGCTACGCCCCCGGTGACCTCAACCGCGTGTTCCTCACCTCCGGCGGCGGCGACTCGGTCGAGTCGGCGCTCAAGCTGGCGAAGAACTACTTCCGGCTCACCGGCAAGCCCGGCAAGCACAAGGTCATCTCCCGCGCCACCGCCTACCACGGCACTCCGCACGGTGCGCTGAGCGTCACCTCCCTGCCGGATCTGCGCAATCAGTTCGCTCCGCTCGTGCCGGGTGCCCACAAGGTGCCGAACACGAACTTCTACCGTGCCGATGACCGCTTCGCCGGTGATGAGAAGGCCTTCGGCCAGTGGGCAGCCGACCGCATCGCGGAGGCCATCGAGTTCGAGGGCGCCGATTCGGTGGCAGCCGTGTTCCTCGAGCCGGTGCAGAACTCCGGCGGCTGCTTCCCGCCGCCGCCGGGCTATTTCGAGCGGGTGCGCGAGATCTGCGATGAGCATGACGTGCTGCTCGTCTCCGATGAGACGATCTGCGCCTTCGGCCGCATCGGTTCGATGTTCGCCTGCAACGACTTCGACTTCGTCCCCGACATCATCACCTGCGCCAAGGGCATCACCTCCGGCTATGCGCCACTGGGTGCGATGATCGCATCGGATCGTCTGTTCGAGCCCTTCGGCAAGGGCGGGGAGACCTTCTACCACGGTTACACCTTCGGCGGTCACCCCGTTGCCTGCCACGTCGCGATGGCCAATCTCGACATCTTCGAAAGCGAAGAGCTCAACACCCGGGTCGCCACGAACGCACCGACGTTCCGCAAGACCCTGGAGAAGCTGCTCGACCTTCCGATCGTCGGCGATGTGCGCGGCGAGGGCTACTTCTACGGCATCGAGCTGGTCAAGGATCAGGCGACGAAGGAGACCTTCACCGCTGAGGAGTGCGAGCGCGTCCTCAAGGGCTTCGTCTCCTCTGCACTGTACGAGCGCGGCCTGTACTGCCGCGCCGATGACCGCGGCGAACCGGTCATCCAGCTCTCCCCGCCGCTGACCTGCGGCCCGGAAGACTTCGAGGAGATGGAGCAGATCATCCGCTCGGTGCTCACCGACGCGTGGGAGATGATCTGAGGCGCAGTCCCAAGATCTGCCGGACAACCGACGGTCTTTAGTAACACCTCCACGAGCGGCCGGCACAGATTCATCTGTGCCGGCCGCAGTATGTCACTGCGACTGCCGCTTGTTCTTCACAGCGCACGGATCTTCTGGCTGTGGATATCCGATCGAGGTTATTCCGCGGACCTATAATTGAGGCATGTCAATGGATGTCGCAGAAGTCGAGCGGGCACTCCTCGCTCTCAGCCAGCATGATCGTGCGGCTGTCATTCGCCGCGGCCTGCGCAGTCTCGACAAAAACAACATGGATGCGGATCCGGACGAAACGGACAAGGCGTGGCAGTCCGAGGTGCGTCGACGGCTTGCCAGCATCGAGGATGGCAGCGCGGAACTGCTTGACCCCGAACAATCGCACGCAGCTCTCCGGGCTGAACTGGCTTCACGGCGTCAGTGACCTTACGGCTGCGCGAACATTCCGGAGCCCTCGCAGATCTGCGCGAGGCAGCAATCTGGTATGAGGAAGAAGGCCCCGGACTCCGCGACGTCATCGAGGGCGGAGTCGCCGAAGGAAGCGCGCGGTGAGTGGTTCGTCTCGTTCGCATCCCCGTACGGTTCGGTGCCGACCAGTGCGTAGGCGCCCGGCACCTCGGCGAGCACATGGGAGAAGTCCTCAGATCCGGTCAGCGGTTCGGGCAGTTCGGTCCACGCACCCTCCCCGAACGTCGCATCGATGACGCGGCAGGCGTACGCGGTCTCAGTCTCGTCGTTGACGGTGACCGGGTAGTCGGGCATGACCTCGATCTCGGCGGTCATCTGGTGGGCTTCGGCGATCGAGGTGGCCAGCTGCCGGACGTCGGCGAGCAGACGCTTCTTCGTCTCCGGGGTGAAGGAGCGCAGCGAGATCTTCGTCTCCGCCGTCTCCGGGATCACCACCGAGTCGGTGCCCGCCTGCAGCGAACCCAGGGTGGCGACGACGGGTTCGAAGGGGCCGAAGCGGCGGGCGACGAGCGTGTTGAGGCCGATGCCGATCTCGCATGCCACCGGCACCGGGTCGAGGGCGCGGTGGGGCACGGAGCCGTGACCGCCTCGGCCGCGGATGACGATGCGCAGCTCATCGCGGCCGGCCATGAGCGTGCCGGGGCGCAAGTGCCAGGTGCGCGGGGCGAACATGCCGGAGTAGACGTGGGCGCCGAATGCCGCCTCGATCGGCTTGCCGCCGGCCTTAAGCAGGCCGTCTTCGATCATCCACTTCGCACCGACATAGGCCTCTTCGGCCGGCTGGAACATGAACAGCACATCGCAGGTCAGTTCGTCGCGGCGGGCGTGGAGCATGTGCAGCGCGCCGACGAGTCCAGCGGTGTGGATGTCGTGGCCGCAGGGGTGCATGCGGCCGGGGATCTTCGAGCTCCATTCGATGTCGACGTTCTCCTGAACCGGCAGCCCGTCCATATCGCCGCGCAGCAGCACCAGCGGGGTCTCCTGGGAGGAGATCGGTGCGCGCAGGATGACGATGATCGACGACTGCCGGGTGCCCTTCGTGACCTCCAGGCCGTCGAGGTCGGCGATCGCGTCGAGCCCTTTAGCCTGGGTGCGCGGCAGCTCGTAACCGAGCTCAGGGTGTTCGTGCAGGTCGTGGCGCAGCTCGCGCATGAAGGCGCGCAGTGCGTCATACGCTGAGCGGGGCAGGGGTCTGGGTCATGGGTTCTCCTCACGAGCGAGGATGGGCCCTGGCTGCAGTGCAGCCAGGCGATCGAGATGCGGCGGGTCAGCGCACGCGGGTGCCGGCCTGCCAGACACCGGTGACGTGCCGGCGGATCGTCTCGGCCCCGCCGTCGCGCAGGTCGGTGTCGAAGAGCACGAGGTCGGCCTTCGCCCCGGCAGCGATCCGCCCGATCGATTCATCGCCGAGCAGGCGGGCGGCGACCGAGGTGGCGGCGGCCAGCGCATCGGCGGCGCTCATGCCGTTGGCGATCATCAGCTCGATCTCCTCGAGGTTCTCGCCATGCTCGCCCACACCGGCGTCGGTGCCCATCGCGATCTGCACACCGGCCTCATGCGCGGCCGCGATCGAGGCGGCGTGGGTTTCGGCCACCCGACGGGCCTTCTCGACGACTGCCGGCGGCATCGGCGCCCCGGCATCGGCTGCGGCGATGACGGACAGCGGCGCCTGCAGGGTCGGGACGAGGAAGGCGCCGGCCTCCAGCATCATGTCGATCGCCTCATCATCGA
The DNA here is from genome assembly GCF_042429315.1 of Brevibacterium otitidis. NCBI lineage: Bacteria > Bacillati > Actinomycetota > Actinomycetes > Micrococcales > Brevibacteriaceae > Brevibacterium > Brevibacterium otitidis. The sequence continues at coordinate 53,856 of NZ_JBHMAU010000003.1, forward strand.
GGTAGATGCCGTGCTCGATCGAGCGCACACCGGCGCGCAGCGCGTTCTTGATGCCCTCGGTCCCCTGGGCATGCGACATCACGTAGGTGCCCTGGGCGCGGGCCTCGGCGACGATGACGGCGATCTCCTCTTCCGTGAACTGGGAATGCCGCGGGTCGTCCATCGGTGAGAGCACCCCGCCGGTCGAGCAGATCTTGATCTGATCGGCGCCCGCCCGCAGAATCTCACGCACCTTCTTGCGCACCGCCTCGGGCCCGTCGGCCACACCATTGGGCCGGCCGGGATGCTCGACATGCATCGGCGTCGAGCAGCCCGAGAGCATCCGGCCGTCACCGTGGCCGCCGGTCTGGGACATGATCGAGATCGCCAGACGCAGGTCAGGGCCGTTGATGAGGCCGGCGTCGAGCGCATGCCGGGTGCCGGCATCGGCGCCGCCTGCATCGCGGGCCGTGGTGACACCGGCGCGGAGGGTGCGCTGGAGGTGGTCGACGGACTTGTAGAACTGCAGCGAGAACGGTTCGGTGAACGAGGCGAGCGAGCCGGCCTCGGAGAAGCAGACGTGGACGTGGCAGTCGATGATGCCCGGGGTGAGGGTGTGGCCGGCAGCGTCGATGACCTCGATGTCGGAGGCTGCCAGCTCCTGCTCCTGTGCCGCCGTTCCCGAGGCGGTGGTGACCTTCTCGACGGCGCCATCGGCGATGAGCACGTCCTGCAGCTGGGGAAGGAAGCTCTCCCCGTCGAACACCCGCACCCCGCGCAGCAGCGTCTTCGCCTTGGCAGTCATCGCACACCTCACTTATCAGGCTCATCGTAATTGAGAGTGTAGAACTGGTCTGAAGCCGCCGGAGTTGAGCAGACTTCTTGCGATGTAGTGCGTGAGGTTGCGGAACCCCAGTGCTGAGCCCCGTAGGTGTTCGTGAGGTTACCCTCGATTAGTGGACACCCAAGTTAGCGGGATTTGCTGTCCTGCTGGAAGGCTGTTCAGTATGTCAGATCAGAAGCGCCAGCGGCGTTCTTATACTCAGGAGTATCGGGTCGAGGCTGCGGGTCTCGTCATTGACACTGGCAGGTCTATTGCTGCGGTGGCCAGGGAAATCGGAGTCGGTGAGCAGACCCTGGGCACCTGGGTGAAAGCAGAGAAGGACCGGCGTCGCGTCGATGGGGAGTCCACGGGCGGGTTGAACGAGGATGAGCGGGCTGAATTGGCACGGTTGAGGCGGGAGAATTTCGATCTGAAACTGGACAATGAGTTCCTGGGAAAAGCAGCCGCCTTCTTCGCGTCGAAGCCTCGAAACAAGAGAAGTTCGAACTGATGGACTCGGAGAAAGCACGTTACGCGATCTGCCGGATGGCCAGACTCCTTGATCTGACGAGATCCGGGTACTACGCATGGAAGAAGCGCCGGCAGGCCGGGCCATCGAAGCGCGTCAGAGCGCAACGTAATCTTGACGGGCAGGTCGCAGCGGTCCATGCGGAGTCTGATGGTGTCTACGGGGCACCGCGGGTGGCAGCGCAATTGGCTCGACAAGGCGTGTGCGTGGATGAGAAGACGGTCGCGGCATCGCTGCGCAGGCAGGGCCTTGAAGGGATCAGTCCGCGCAGGTTCAAGCCGGTGACGACTCTGCCGGGTGTGGCGACTCATCACATTCCGGACCTCGTGAAACGGGTCTGGGACCAAGGTGAGTTGGATGCTGTGTGGATCAGCGATATTACGTATCTTCGCACGTGGGAAGGGTTCGTGTATTTGTGTGTGATCCGCGATGGGTGCTCACGCCGAGTGATCGGTTGGGCAATGGCCGATCGGCAGAATTCTGACCTCGTGGAACGGGCGTTGAGGATGGCTCATACATTAAGAGAAATGGTTCCAGATGACGTCATATTTCATGCGGACAAAGGAGCCGTGGTGACGTCGTGTCCGGTGGCCTCGTGCCGGGCAAGGGCGGCTTCGAGGTACTCGTAGTACGGGCTGGTGAAGACCTCGTCGGCGATCTCGCCGGTAGCGAGGGGGCGACGTCGAGGAGTGCTTCCCACCGTTCGGCCTGGGCTTCGCGGGGGAGGAGGTCGTACTCGTCCAGCAGTGTCGAGAGGGAGGCGTGCTTGTCGGCCTCGACCTGGCGGGTCTCGGTGGCCGAGAGGTGGCGTCGCTGCGGGCGAGCACCCTGGCGAGCTGCTCGACGCGGGTGAGTTCCTCGGGCGGGTCGAGGTGGGGTTCGATCTCGTGGGGGTCTGGCTGGATGACGTAGGCGTGGTTCTCGCGCATGCCACGAGTCAGTCCGACGTAGAGCAGTTCCCGTGAAGCGGTATCGGGGTCGACGAGGGTGTGCGCCGTGTCGACGGTCGAGCCCTGGGCGCGATGGACCGTGGACGCGTACCCGAGTTCGAGATCCTCCCGGACATACTTGGCAGGCAGCACGAGTCGTCGCCCGCGCGGGGTGTCGCCTTTGCCGAGCCGACGCACCACCAGCGCCCCGTTCGCACGTTGGCCGATGACCTGCCAACGGTCGCCGTTCTTCACCCACGACTTGCCCGTCGTGAGCCGGCGCTCGTTGCGGCGGGTGACCACGAGGTCGCCGACTCCGGCCATGGTGCCGTCGTGCAATGCCACCCCCGTCTCCTGCACCAGGCCGGCGGTGACGAGGTCGGCGCGGGCGCGTGTGTTGAGCTCGGCGACAATCTCCGCGTTCCCGGCGAGCATGAGCGTAGACATGCCCTGGCCACGGTCGCGCTGCCAAGCGGTGTAGACGGCGTCGAGCATCGACTCGAGGCCCCCGTCATGCAACCGTCTCTCCTCTTCGTACGTGTCGAGCACAGCGTGCTTGCCGTGCCGGAGGTCTCGAGAGGCGGCCTTCTCCCAGTCGTGGACGAACCGTCGCACCGTGTACAGCTCCGGCACACGCCGCCTGGCGCGGACGAGCATCCCGAAGGCCTCGCCGGTCTCCACCGACGACAGCTGTGCCCAGTCGCCGACCAGCACGATCTTCGCTCCGACCTCGGCAGCATGCGCGGTGAGCCGGTCTAGTGTCAGGGTGCCGGCGAGGGAGGCCTCGTCGACGATCGCCAGCTGCCCGGCACGGAGATCCCACCGGTCCTTGTCGTGCTCGTAGAGGAACTTCGGCACGTTCTCCGCCGTCACCCCGAGACTCTTGCCAAGGATCTCCGCGGCGGTCGCCGACGGTGCCAGGCCGATGACCGAGTCTCTCCCATAGCGGGCGGTCCAGGCCCGGTGCAGGCCGCGCACGGCGGTGGTCTTCCCGGCCCCGGCGGGTCCGACGAGCAGATCGAGTCTGCGCCCGGACGTCGCGATCGCGGTGATCGCCTCCGCCTGATCGGGGGCGAGCCGGACGCCCTGGACTGTCCGGGAGACATGCCGTTTGATCAGCCGGTCCGGCAGGCGCGGGCCGTCCGTCGTGCGCCCGTGGGCACGGAGGCGGGCCTCGGCGTCGAGGATGTCCTGACTGGTCATTATCACCTGATCCACGCCCTGGAACCGGTTCGACTCATCCGCCTGCACGTATTCCTCCGGTACGGCCCGGTCATAGTCCGGGGTCAGCCGCACCGAGGCGGCCTCGGCCTGCTCGACGATCTGGTCGAGCACCCTGGTGCGCTCGGCGGTGCTGGTGAAACACAAGGGCATGAGGTACCGCATCGCTTCGGCGTGCACATGCCAGCGCGTCCACGTCGCCCGCCGGTCGGCCACCTCGCGCATGACCACGTCCGCGATTTCGCCCGGCAGCTTCGGAGCCAGATCGCTCGCCTGCAACGGGGCCGCGGCAAGACCGCGGGCACAGACCTGTTGCGCCCAGGTTGTTGCGTCCTCGCCGAGCAGTGTGGTGGCGCGGTGGCGCCAGTCGGCGGTGAGCTCGGCGAGGGAGTGCAACTCCTTCTCCGGGCGAGTCTCCAGCGTTGCCTGTTGCCGCAGGCGGGCGATCGTCGTCTTCGATGGTGCGTGCCCGTGCTTGGCCGCGTACTCCTCGATCAGTCCCGCGGGCACGCCGTCAATCTCCCAGCCGACGTTCCAATCTTTCCCCCGGTCGACCTCCACCCAGTTCACGCCCAGGAGGGCCGCGGTGTGATCGGTGAGGAACGCGTTATAGGACGCGGACAGGGCGACCGTGGCCTTGTGCAGGGTACGCGAGTCCAGGGTCCGCCACCGCCCGTCGATACCTTGAGCTTTGTTCGAGACGACGAGGTGGGTGTGCAGCTGCGGGTCGCCGGCGCGGCTGTCGTAGTGATCGAACGCGGTGGCGATCACTCCGGTGATCGGCATGCGCGCGATCCCGCCCTTGCCCACCCGGGTTGCAGCCACCCGCTGCTCGAGGAGCGCGAGCGTGTCGCGCATCGCCGCGTGATGGGCCTGCACGACCAGCTCCTGTGTCGCTGCGTCTGCAACACCCCACAGGGCGCTGAGCGACTTCATGGGCGAGAACGTGAGATCGAACCCCGCAACAGCAGTCTTCGGCTTGCGTGCAATCTCCTCGGCCCGGATCTCATCGATCAGGTTCTGCCGCCGTGTTGCATCCAGCGTGGGGGCAAGTTGCTCGATGCGGGCAGCGATCCGTTCGGCCGGCGGCCGCAAGCGCGGGAAGCGGGAACCGAGCTTCGCACCGGTCAGCGGGTGCACGCCCTGCCCGAGCAGCTTCTCCAGCTGCTCCTCGGTGACCGTGTCCCCGTCGGCGAGGGCGGGGCCGTGGCCGGTGTCGAGGCTGGCCAGGCCGGAGCCGAGCCAGGTGCCCGGTGGGCAGCCGGTCTCGGTGTAGTAGCGGGTCAGCGGCGTGCCGGTCTCGCGCGCGGTGTCGCCGGTGGCCACGGACTTTATCAGGTACTCGTAGCCGCGACCGGACGACATCACCCGGATGGTCATGACCATCGCGCACCGCCTCCCGAGGCGGTCGCGGGGGTGGACCGCCTTGGCGGTCAGGTGCGCGTCAGCGCACCTCGGCACCCGGGGTGCCAACAGTGTGTGTGCGGCTTATCTGACAGTCGCTACGAGGGCCAAGGCAGGGTCTACCTGGGCAGAACCTCGTTCTCGGAGAGGCCGGTGAGGAAGGCTTGTGCTGCCGGTGAGGGGTTGAAGGAGCTCCAGGCAAGATACTCGGATCTCGTGGGACCATCGGTGATCGGCACAGCGGCGAGCTCTGAGGACGGCGGCACCACGAGTGGCGACAGGATTGTGATCGCGAGGTTCTGCCTCACAAGCTCGAGGATCAGATCGGTACTCACCGACTCGAACGTGACCTCGCGCCGAACGCCGGCCGCTGAGAATGCCAGGTCGGATGGCGCGCGCCCGGGGCTGCCTTCCGGGAAGTCCACGAAGGTCTCCTCGGCCATGTCGGTGAGACTCAGCCGGCGACGACTGGCAAGAGGGTGACTCGTGGAGACGACAGCGGCAAGCTGTTCACGCGCGAGTAGGCGGTAGGCGACGCCGCGGGGCGGCGTCGTATTGGGCAGGCCCAGCAGGGCGATGTCCATCGTTCCGGTCTCGATGGCTGCGATGAACTCGTCGCTTCCGCCTCCCCGCATGCTGATCCGGACTCTAGGATGTATCCGGTGGAATGCGCCCAGTTCAGCTGGGACGTCAATGGCGGTGACTGTGGGGATGACACCGACGGTCAGAGTGCCGGAGATGATGCCGGTCGCCGCGGCTGCTTCAGCCACAGCTCGGTCAGCGGCTTCCAGGCTCGTTTGGGCCCCGCGGAGGAACGCATGCCCAGCGGGCGTGAGCTCGACTCGACGGCTGGTCCGGGCGAACAGGGCCACCCCGAGTTCTTTCTCTAGCGCCTTGATCTGGTGGCTGAGTGCAGATTGCCCGACGAAGCACCGCTCGGCCGCGCGAGTGAAGTTCCGCTCTTCAGCGATCGCGACGACGTAGCGCAGCTGCTGCAACTCCACGCGTGGATGACCTCCATTCATGTCTGCTATGACAACAACCTGTTGGACTCATGGTCGTACGACCTCGCACGATGAGTGAGTGAACGAACGAACCAGCTTGGCGAACACCGGGATCGAACCCAGGTCAGCAACGCCCTCTCGCCTCGGCTGGACAGCGTTAACCGCAGTCGCTCCTGCCGTGTGGGGCACGACGTACATCGTCACCACACACCTCCTACCCGAGGGCCACCCGCTGTTCGCCGCCCTGATGCGGACGCTCCCACCTGGCCTCATAGCGCTACTGATCGCTCGGCAGCTGCCACGAGGTGCATGGTGGTGGAGAAGCCTGGTGCTGGGCGTCCTCAACATGGCGGGGTTCTTTCCCCTGTTGTTCGTCGCCGCACAGCACCTACCGGGAGGAGTTGCCGCAACTCTCGGGGCCACGCAACCGCTAGTTGTCGCGTTTCTTGCTGTAGGGATCCTGCACGAGCGCCTTTCCACCTGGCGGGTCGCATGGGGCGTCATTGGCGTCGGCGGGGTCGCGATGGTCGTCTTAGGCCCCGATGCCGGGCTCGATCCTGTCGGACTCCTCGCTGGGGTCGCCGGTGCGGCATCGATGGGCACCGGCGTCGTCCTGACGAAGAAGTGGGGGCGGCCCGCTGGTGTGTCCGCCGTTGGGCTGGCCGGGTGGCAGCTCACATCAGCCGGGATCGTCCTCCTCCTGCCCGCACTTCTCATCGACGGCATCCCGCCTGTGGTCGATGGGCCAGCGTTCCTCGGCTATCTGTGGCTGGGCTTGGTCGGAGCGCTCCTGACCTACTCCATCTGGTTCGCGGGTGTTCGCCACCTACCGGTGACAGCCTCGGCGCTCCTCGGGTTGTTGTCGCCGCTGGTAGCCGCACTGCTTGGCGTGTTCCTAGCTGGAGAGACGCTGGCAGCCGTGCAACTCGCGGGATTCGCCGTTGCCCTGACCGCCATGGTCTCCGGCCAACTGCCTCCACCCAGAGGTGGACGCCGTCCCCGCGACACGCTGCGACAAGATGACTCCGCACAACACGCGACATCCGTGGGCAGCTGATGGGTTCAGTGTGGGGCGACAGGTCGGCAGCGGCGGGTTCGCGAGCCCACCTTCTTCGCCACTGGTTTACCACGCCTATGTCTCCGGGGAGATGTCCCCAAGACCTATCAGGAGGCGTTTGAGGAGCGTTGCGAGCTGTTGGCGGTCGGACTGTGACAGATGTCCGGCCAGAGAGTCCAGGTTTCTGATGTGGCCGAGGAGAGCCTCGTCGACAACCTCCCTGCCGTCAGCCGTGAGATCTATGAGGACAGTCCTCCTGCTGTGCGGGTTCGGGCGGCGCTCTACGAGCCCCCGCTTGATCAAGCGATCCACGCGGTTCGTCATCGCTCCCGATGTGACCATGCTGGCGCGGGTCAGCTGGCCTGCCGTCAGTTCTCCCGCCCGGCGGAGCGTGGCCAGGACATCGAACTCCCACGGCTCGAGGTCCATGCTGGCGAGGTTGCTCGCGACGGCAGAGTCCAGAAGGTGCCCGGCACGCTGGAGGCGCCCCACGATGCCCATCGCCGAGGCGTCGAGGTCGGGGCGCCGTTGACGCCACTGTTCCAGCACTGAATCGACCGCGTCTCGCTGCTCTGTCTGCTTCGTCACTATGCCTGCCTTTGTCGCCGGATGCCTGGACACAGGCTACCAGCGTTGATATGTTCAATGATGAACAGTTTAATATTAAGAACGACAGGATGGGAGATCACGTGCGCAGAGGGAACAGCGCGGCACAGCCAGCTGTGGAAAGTGAGACCCAGTGGGCTGCCGAGGACCTGGATCTGGAGGCCTACCTCGATCGCATCGGTCTACCCGAGTCGGTGGCGCAACGACCAGACGTCGATGCTCTGGCTCACCTGCACCGGCGTCACATCGACACGTTTCCCTTCGAAAACGTCGACCACGTGCTCGGCAACCCGGTCGATGTGAGCATGCGTGGGCTCAACGAAAAACTTGTATGCAGGCGGCGCGGCGGCCACTGCGTGGAATTGAACCTCCTCTTCGCCGCCGCGCTACAGCGGCTCGGCTATGCGGTCACCCGCCGCGCAGCTCGGGTCTCCGTGCCCGGGCGACCGTCCGCCCGAAGCCACACGATCCTGTACGTGTCAGCTGGCGACGAGACCTGGCTGGCGGATACTGCATTCAGCCCTGGGTTGCTCGCTCCAGTACCGCTGCGGCCCGGAGCCCAGGTTGAACAGAGTGGAAAGACCTACGAGGTGACGCAGGATGCTCATGGCGAATGGGCCTTACGAGTTGTGTCACCGGAGGTCCGTGAGCTCTACCGCTTCACGGACGAGTATCTGAACTGGTTCGACTTCGACATGATCGCCACCTGGGGTGCGCACAACCCGGCATCGCCGATCAGCGGAGACCTCTTCGTGGCTCGCCGAACGGAAAACGCCCACCTGGTCCTCCGTGGAAGAACATTCACGACGACCGACCGCGCGGGAAACCGAAGCGTCCTAGACATCGACGCGCCGCAGCTGCCGAAGCTCCTCCGCGCTGAGTTCGGCATCCAACTCACCGGTGCCGAGGCCGCCACATTGATCGAGAGAGTCCTCGTGTCCGAGAACCAACCGAACAGCTCGCACGACGGTTCAGCGGTACAGGAGTCAGTGAAGGAGGAAATCAGTGTCCGATAGCACTCACCAGGAGTCACCCGATGCGAGGCTCGAGGCCAGCGAAACGAGTAGCGTCATGGCCCCACCACTGCGCATGGTAACGGTCGGGCTCCTGCTGTCCGTGGGCATCGTTGCCTTCGATGGTCTCGGCGTCACCACCGCCTTGCCGCGCATCGCCAACGAACTTCGTGGTCTGGGCACATACGGATGGGCGGTCTCCGCCCTCATGCTCGCCAGTGTCGTTGGGACCGTCATCGGCGGGTACATCGCAGATCGACGAGGCCCGAAGGCTCCCTACATCGTCGGCTTCATCGTCTTCATCGTCGGACTGATCCTGTCAGCCACCGCCACAACATGGACGCTGTTCCTCCTGGGCCGGGTGGTACAAGGTCTTGGTGTCGGCGCAATCATGAGCATGGCGTACGTCTTCGTCGCGATCGTCTACCCCCAGGCACTCCAAGCCCGAGCACTCGCGTTCCTGTCCGGCGCGTGGACGGTTCCTGCACTCGTCGGTCCTATGGCTTCGAGTGCCTTGGCCGAATTCGCCTCCTGGAGAATCCTCTTCCTCATCTTGGTGCCGCTTGTGCTGTTCGCGGGAACAGTCACACTCCGCGGCCTGCCCCCGCTAGGAACGGGTAACGCACGCGCCAGCAACAACGTCGTCCGCCAGTTAGTGTTCAGCATTGGCCTGGCCATCGGATCAGCAGTCCTCCTCGCTGGCCTCGAACAGGACAATCCGGCGGTGATCGCCGCAATGGTTCTCCTCGGCGCCGTGGTAATGATCCTCACACTGCGGCAGGTCACCCCGGAAGGCACCCTCACTGTGCGTCGTGGGGTGCCGGCCGGCATCGTGACGCGAGCGACGCTGTCCGTGTCGTTCTTCGGTATCGAGACCTTCCTTCCTCTGGCGATGACCGAACTGCGTGACGCGAGTCTCATGGTCGCCGGACTCGGCCTTGCCGCTGGAGCACTGGTGTGGGTCGGTGGCTCGATGGCACAGAGCCGCCACGAGATGCGCAAGGGTCCAGCCACCCGCCGCCGCGACACTGTCCTGGGCCTCGTGACCCTGGCCGTTGGCATCACCACCATCGCGGTGACGCTGCTCAGCGACAGCATCCCGATCTACATCGCCATCATCGGATGGATCATTGGCGGATTCGGGATGGGTCTTGCGTACAACGCCTCGACGACCGAGACGTTCAGCGAAGCGGAACCCGAAGCCATCGGTGAGATGAGCGGGACGATTCAGATGGCGCAAACCCTCGGCACGGCGGTAATCGCCGGTACCGGTACGGCACTCATCTCCGCGACCCAGGCATCTTCTGGTGGCCTCACAACGGGCATGACTGCCATATTCGCAGTCACTGCACTCTTCGCACTGGCGGCGATCCCCGCAGCCCTGCGCATTCGCCGGCACGCCCCCGAGACACCCACGCCAGGTACGGACAAGGCGGAACCATGACAGATCCGACCCCACGCGACACCACTTGGACGGCCCTCGAGGGAGCGAACGTCGAGGCCCTCCGAGCCCGCTGCCGCGCGCGCACACGAGATGGCAAACCCACGAGGGAAGAATCCGCGACGCTGCGACGGTGGGCAGGTTGGGGCACGATGCAACGACTGTTCACCCGAGACGGCCCGGAGAACCTCCGACGGACGGTGGAGACGCTCGTCACCCCCTCGGAGTTCGACGCTGGATCACGGACTGCAGCGCTGAACGCTCACTGGACGCCGCCCGGAGTGGCCGCCGACATCTGGGCCGCCGTCACAGCCTTCGCAGCAACGACCGGCAGAGAGGTCCGATCTGTTCTTGAGCCGTCCTGCGGCATCGGAGAGTTCCTCGCGCCGGCGCCTCGGACCGTGAAGAAGATGACAGGGATCGAGATCGACCCTGTGACCGCGGACATGGCGCGCCTACTGCTCCCTACGGCTCACGTGCATACCGGGTCCTTCGCCACGGTGGACCTCCCTGAAGAGCACTTCGATCTCAGCGTGGGCAACTTGCCCTTCAGCCAAGAAGTTCTGGCCGACCAGGAGTACAACACACACTGCCTGCCGGTCCCGGAGCACTTCCTTCTCAAGGCCACCCGCCTCGTCCGGCCCGGCGGCCTCCTTGCCCTCATCGTTCCCCATCGCCTCCTGGACGCGCCCGATGCCAGGGCGCGGGAACGGATCGCAGAGCTTGCCCAGCTCGCGGCGGCCATCCACTTCCCCAGTCACCGTAGCGGTGCCCCTGATGGGCCGGGAGTTGTTGCGGATCTGCTGATCTTGCGTCGCCGATCACCCAGCAGCACGCCCGCGCCGCAGGAACCTGCATGGATGACCGTGGCTGCCGTTCCAGGCAATGCGGTACAGGTCAACGAGTACTTCACTCACCATCCAGACCATGTCCTGGGCAGATTCGCCGCCAGCGGCACCTCGGTGAAGGTCATCGCGGACTCCAACGAGCCACATGTGCGCCTCCCACAGGTCCTGGCAGGCGCCCTCCGTGAAGGAAAGGGTGCGGTATGACAAAGGCGAGAACAAACTCCGGAGAAACGCCCGTCATGACCGCTGAATCCGCTCCGTTGCATGAGCGAGGTTTTGACGCCCTTCTACCTTCCTGCGTGTCGACATCTCACCGCCTCAACGACGACGGCGTCGAGGACATCCTGCCTCCAGAACAGGCCGCCGTCGCGGGAGTAGTCCAGGCACGACGAGATGAGTTCCGCACCGGTCGGCACTGCGCGCGAGAAGCCCTCACGCAATTGGGACTCCCCAACACAGCGATTCCTGCCGGACCTCACCGAGAACCACTTTGGCCGCCGGCGATCGTCGGCAGTATCACGCACTGCGATGGATGCGGCGCCGCCGCAGTCGCCCACCATTCCGAGATCCACGCCTTAGGCATCGACGTCGAGACACACGAGCCGTTGCCACCGGGCGTGCTTACCGAAGTCGCTCTGCCTGACGAGCAGTCGGAGGTGCGCGATCTGCTGGAGAGACTTCCGATGATTCGTTGGGACCGAGTGCTCTTCAGCATGCAGGAGACCATCTACAAGACCTGGTTTCCGCTCCATCTCCGATGGCTCAGCTTCACCGACTGTCGAGTGCGCATCGATCCGCGGCGCGGAACGTTCTCGGCAAAAGTGCTCATTGAGTCCGGACCCGTCTGGCCGACAGACGTCCACGGTGCATGGGAGACGGACGACCGGTTCATCAGAACCGCCGCCTGGATCCCCGCGGACTCCCCGGACTCGACCGCTGGCCTGCGCCAGCACCGACACGATGCGGACACAGCCGCAGACCTCCAGCTGCGTCCCCTCGTCGTTGCGGGCCACGACATCCCGCTTCATCCCGCGTCACATCCGCCTGCAGTTCACGACAACGTCGCCTCCTCGGGATCGGGACAGCCATGACGCCGACAGCGAAGGGACAGAAACACAACGTGCCAGGTCAGCGCAGTAGTCGCCGAACTGCCTGGCTCCCTCGCATCGTCGCGAGACCAGCACCGACGCGCGGCCTGCCACAGGCCAGCAGACACGAACGGACGCCGACACCTTTGAACCTCCGGTCTCGCGGTGTTAGCGTCGCTGTATCGGGAACGCCTGGTACAGAAAGGGTTCTTGTGAGACGTCCGGAGTTCGATCGGGACCAGGCGCTTGACGCTGCCATGCGGGTGTTCTGGGAGAAGGGGTACAACGACACCTCTATCCAAGACCTCAGCGATGCGACCGGCCTGCAGCGCAGCAGCCTGTACAACACCTTCACCGGGAAGCGGGAGCTCTACATGGCGGCGCTGCTCCGCTACCACGCTCGGCGCGCTGAGCAGTGCGCCGCCCTGGAGACATCGCTCGACCCTGTGGAGGCACTTGAGGGCTTCGTGCGCTCGATCGTCCTCGATGAGCTCGGCGACACCGAGGGCCTTGGCTGCATGGTTGCCAATGCGTCCCTGGAGTTCGGGGGGCATGACAAGGAGGTCATGGCGTTGACCTCGTACAACCTCTCGATGCTCGCCGATTCCATGGAGTCGGCGATCCGTCGCGGACAGGAGGAGGGGCGCATCGGCGAGGCCGTCGACCCTCGGACCGCGGCTCGGACCATCGTCGTCACGATTCAGGGACTCAGGGTCGTCGGCAAGGGGGTTGCACCGGCCGAGCGTGAAGCTTGGCTGCGGGCGGCTTCCGAAGCCTGTCTGGCGACGCTGATCGCCTAATCCCCACCGCTCACCCGCACCTGGGTGACCCCTACCCTTTATCGGGAACGATCGGTACAGAAAAGGAGATTACGAGTAATTATGACTACATCACAGGCACACACAGCAGTCGCCGTCCTCGGAACCGGAACGATGGGAGCTCCCATCGCCCGCAACCTGCACAAGGCGGGTTTCGACGTCACAGCATGGAACCGCTCTCCCGCGAAGGCAGCCCCGCTCTCTGAGGATGGCGTGGCTCTCGCCTCCAGCCCGGCCGATGCCGTCAGGGATGTCAGCGTTGTCGTCACGGTCCTCAAGGACGCTGACGCGGTGCTCGAGGTCCTCGACGCGGCAGCCGAGGCTCTGCGCCCCGGAACGGTGCTCGTCCAGATCAGCACCGTGGGGGTCGAGGGAATCACCCGGATCGCCGAGTTCGCAGTGAGTCATCAGCTGCGTCTCATCGACGCCCCTGTCCAAGGAACCAAGGGACCGGCTGAGAACGCACAGCTGGTCGTCCTCGCTTCCGGCGCAGACAGCGACCGTGACGCGGTGGAGCCAGTGTTCGACGCCATCGGCAAGAAGACCCTCTGGGTCGCCGGCGAACCGGGCGAGGCGAGCAAGCTCAAGGTCGTCGTCAACTCCTTCATCTCGGCTCTAACCCACGGCATCGCCGAGGCCGTCCGACTGGCCGAGGCGCTGGAGATCGACGCCGAGGACTTCCAGAAGGCGATCCACGGCGGACCGCTCGATGCCCCCTTCGGCTCCATCAAGCTCGACGCCATCTTGAACCAGCAGTTCGCCCCCAGCTTCACAGTCGACAACGCGATCAAGGACTCGCGACTTGTCGCCGAAGCCGCCGAGAACGCAGGAGTGTGGCTCCCGGTCGCTGACGCCGGCCTGGAGCGCTACCGTGCCGCAGCCGCTACGGGCCACGGCGGAGACGACATGGCCGCCAGCTACTTCGCGGAGAGCACGGTCGAGGAGAGCACTCATGCTTTCTGAGATCCGCGCGAAGGTTGGCTACGTCGTCCCTTCGACCAATACCACCGCACAGACGGAGATCGATGATCTACGACCCAGCGGTGTGACCAATCACATCGCGCGTATGACCATCCGAAACTCCCGGATGGTGGAGCAGCCGGGATTCGATCAGGTACTTGAGGACATGCGAGCCTCCGCGGCACCAGCCATCTCGTCTCTGTGCACTGCAGACCCCGACATTGTGACCATCGGGGTCTCTCCGGAGGCATTCTGGAGCGGACCCGAGAACCAGGCGAAAGTCATCGCAGCGTTCGAACACGAGGCCGGAGGACGGCCCGTAGTGACAAGCGCCGACGCGATCACCGCTGCTCTCGAACAACTCGGGAATCTCTCCCGAGTTGGCGTGATCACTCCGTATCTGAAACTGGGCGACGACACCGTGCGCCGGTACTTCGACGACCGCGGCTACGAGGTCGTCGCCATCGAAGGGATGGGCGCGGAAACCCCCGCGTCCATCGCCGAGATCGGACCGAGAGATCTCCGCGCAGCCCTTGACGCGGTGAACCAGCCAGACGTCGAAGTGATCGTGCAGATCGGCACCAACGTTGCGATGTCACGGTTCGCCGCGGCCGCAGAGCTCTTCCTCGACAAGCCCGTCCTGTCGAACAACGCGGTCCTCTACTGGCACGCCCTCAGGCGCCTCGGCGTCGACGATCGGTTCGCGGGGTTCGGGCGGATATTCCACCACCTCTAATCAGTTCAACAGACCAAGGATGACACCATGAACGCAGTACCCTCGGCCGCATCGGTTCTTGCCGGCCGATTCCTGAAGGAAGTCGAAACTCGACCAGACGCCAGCGCGATCATCACCGATGAGCGCCACGTCACTTTCGGCGAACTCGGGCAGATGGTCGGCGCGATCCAGCAGCACCTCGAATACGCGCGCACGACCACCGTCGGCATCTACTCCGCGCCGTCGACCACTCTGGTCAGCGCGGCATGGGCGGCGCTGTGTAGTGGTATTCCGTACGTTCCTCTGTCTCCGACCTACCCGGACGAGCGGTTGCGCTACATGGGCCGCAATAGCGAGGTCGACACGATCCTCGCGCCCGCCGCACTTCATGACGACGTCAAGGCGATCGTCGGGGATCTCAGCATCAGCATCATCGACGTCCCCAACACAGACGGCGCCGCATGCCCGAAGAACTCCGCTCGCGTCGACGACATCGCCTACGTGCTCTACACCTCCGGCTCGACCGGAACACCGAAGGGCGTCAAGGTCGATCATCAGGCACTTGCCCACCAGATGTCCTGGCTGGCGCAGGCCCTTGACCTTGAGCATTCTGCCCGCATCGTCCACAAGACGCCCATCAGCTTCGACGCCTCCCAGTGGGAGCTTCTGGCCACGGGTAACGGAGCAACCACCGTCATCGCCGGTCCCGAAGCGTACCGCGACCCGGACGCGCTGCTGGAGACCATCCATACGCACGGCGTCACGCACCTGCAGGCGGTTCCGACCCTACTGCAGGCACTTTGCGAGGACGAGTCGTTTGCCGACTGCACTTCGCTCCAGGTTGTCGCCAGCGGCGGTGAGGTCCTCACTCTGCGTTTGGCCGAGAACCTGCGCGCCACGCTGCCCGGTGCGCGCATCGTCAATCTCTATGGGCCGACGGAAACGACGATCAACGCTTCGCACCATGTGTACTCTCCGGCCGTAGATCCGAGCAGTGCAGACGAGCCGGCCGTGCCGATCGGGCGTCCTGTTCCCGGGATGGACTTCTTCCTCCTCGACGAGCAGGGCACGGTGACTTCCGGGGATGCCGGCGAGCTTGCAATCGCTGGCCCGCAGCTGGCCGTGGGCTATCACGGCCTGCCGAACGAGACACAGAAACGGTTCGTGAGGCTGCGCATCGGCGGAGGTTCAGTCCGGGCCTATCGGACCGGTGACCTGGTCGAGAGAGTCGGCGAGGAGTTCTACTTCCGCGGGCGCACCGACAGCCAGATCAAGATCCGCGGCCACCGCATCGAGCTCGGTGAAGTCCGCAGTGCCATTGCCAACCACGACTGGGTCCGGCACGCCGAAGTCCTCACCACCCATGACGCCCACGGCACCGCCACGGGTATGACTGCTTTCGTTGAACTCAACCCGCACGAAGCCGCGCTCATGGACCAGGGCGTCCACGGCGCCCACCACCAGTCGAAGGCCAGCCGCGTCCAGGTCAAGGCGCAGGTCGCAGGACTTGGAATCCGCGAGGAATCGCAGGGCAAGTCGGTGGAACTTCCCCTCAGTGAGGATCATCGCCAGCGGCTGCACCAGCTCGCATTCGCACGCAAAACATATCGAGACTTCCGTTCCACGACGACGGACATATCCCAGCTGTCGAAGCTGCGAGACCTCGTGTCACGTCCTCGCGAATGGGCTCAGGGCACCAACAACACGTCACCGCTGGAATCGCTCGCCCTTGTGCTGAGGTCACTCGTGCAGTACACGAGCGACGACCGCCTGCTGCCGAAATACGCATACGCCTCGCCAGGCGCACTCTACGGCGTCCAGGTCTACCTCGCCGCCATGGGCATCGACGGCCTCGAGGACGGCATCTACTACCTCAATCCCCGCACTTCCACACTCCATCATGCCTCCGATGCGCCCGACACAGGGGCGGCACCCGGAGCTCAGCTGATTCTGACCGGACAGAGATCCGTCATCTCCTCCGTCTACCAGACGAACGTGGATGAGGTCCTGCTCTTCGAAGCCGGGCACCTCCTCGGCACCGTGGACACCGTTGCGCCAGCAGCCGGCTACCGGCTCGGCGACCGTGCACCGGCGGAACCGCACACCGCGGCACTGATCCCCGAGACCGAACGCGAGGATCGCTTCGTCATCGGCTGCTGGCCACTCGTCGACGCCGCAGACCGCAACGCAGATCCTCTCGATGACGTCACAACACGCCTCGAACTCTACGCAGGCGACTCCGAGCAGCGTGGAATCTACGAGTGGAGCTCGGCTGGCCCCCACCGAGTCAGCAACGGACCGCTCGTTCGACGCAAGGACGTCATCGCGATCAACCAACGGGTTTACAACCAGGCATCGTTCGGTCTGATCCTCACCGCCGATGGCACAAAGGACTCCTACCTCTCCCTGGGCCGAGCCCTCCAGCGTGCCCAGCTGAACGACCTCGGACTCGGTCTGATGTCGTCGGGCTACAGCTCATTCTCCGGTCGTGATCTTCCGACCGCGCGACGGGTCAAGGCGTTCACCGCGACACCCGAACAATCGTCTTACTTCGCCTTGGGCGGGCCGGTCACTGCCGAGCAGATCGTGCACACGGGCATGAACGAGGACCTCCTCCATGCCCAAGGCCCGGCGGAGATCATCGGTACCGACCTCGCCGAACGCCTGCCGCACTACATGGTCCCGGAGACCATCCGAATCCTCGACGAGCTGCCGAGGACACCGAACGGCAAGATCGACGCACGAGCCCTGCGTGAGACAGAAGACCTGCAGACCTCCAGCGATCAGGCAGTAGGCTTCACCGCACCCGGATCGCTGCTCGAGCACCAGCTGGACCAGATCTGGCGTGACGTGCTGGGGCGAGAGGAACCCCTCTCGATCACGGCACCGTTCTTCAGCCTGGGCGGAAATTCCATTTCGGCAGTCCGGCTCGTTCGCGCGATCCGTAGCCGGCTGGGCGTGAACCTCCCTATCCAGTCGGTCTTTGAGCAGGACACCATCGCCAAGCAGGCTGAATCAGTGCAGGGCGGTAGTTCGGGCGAGCTCTCGCGGATCGTTCCCCTGGCCGGATCTGGGAACACCCCGGTCTATCTCTGGCCGGGACTCGGCGGATACCCCATGAACCTGCGCCACCTCGCCGAACGCATCAGCACTGACGAGAGCCGCTGCTACGGCATCCAGGCTTTTGGTCTCAATGAGGACGAGAGCATCGACGAATCGATCCAGAGTATGGCCGCCCGCGACGTCGACCAGATCAGACGGTTGAAGCCCGGAGGACCCTACACCCTGATCGGATACTCGTTCGGCGCTCGTGTGGCGTTCGAGGCCGCCTACCAGCTCGAGCGCGACGGAGACCACGTCGATCGAGTGGTCCTCATCGCCCCAGGGTCTCCCAATGTCGCCGACGCCGCGATCGATCCCGCAGGCCACGGCTTGTACGCGGATGAGCGGTTTGTGCGCGTGCTGTATTCGGTCTTCTTCACCCGGACAGACGGACCCCATGCCGACCGCGTCGTGCACGACACCTCCGACAGGACGTCGTTCCTCGCCGCTATTCGCGAGGATCTCCCGATCGACGAGACGCTCGCCGAGAGAATCACTGCGCTCGTGGAACGCACGTACTCCTTCGAGTACACCTTCACCGAGCTCGAACAAAGGACCCTCTCGGCGCCGGTGACGATCATCCGAGCGGCCGGTGACGACTATTCGTTCCTCGACTCAGCCGCCAGCAGCGTCCGGTACGACAGCGTCGAGCTCACCGCCGACCACTACGCAGTTCTGCAGCCACCTCACGTCGATACAACCGCCGAAACCGTCCATGCAGCCCTGACCGGCACGACACGGACACGAGACAGGAAGGACCTACCCCAGTTGCCACACATCGCCGTCAGGAGCTTCCCGCCCGGGTACCCCGAGCCCAAGCGCAAGGAGTTCCTCAACAAGCTCGCCTCACTGGTCTCAACGACCTTCGGCATCAGCGATGCCGCAGTGTCCATCTCCCTGGAGACCTCCAGCAACCGCATGGACGACGCGACATCCGATCACGAGACCGCGTCGCGTGACCGACTTGCGCTGGCCGGCAGCACGAGCGGAGGTGACCAGTAATGGCCACCACGACCGCGAATCGTGCAGCGTTCCCCGTCATCGGACTCCTGGCCTTCACGGTCTCCGGATTCCTCACCATCATGACCGAGAACATGCCCTCAGGACTCCTGCCGCAGATCAGCGACGGGCTCGGGGTATCCGAGAGCTTCGCCGGCCAGCTCCTGACGCTCTACGCACTCGGCTCCGTCGTGGCGGCGATACCGATCGTCACCGCCACCCGCGGAATGGACCGCCGCCCGCTTCTGATGACCACGATCGCAGTGCTGCTGGTTTTCAACTCCCTCACCGCGCTATCGGGCAGCTATGTCCTCACCCTGATCGCACGCTTCATCGCAGGCATGGCAGCCGGCGTGATCTGGGGGCTGCTCGCCGGCTATGCCCGCCGCCTCGTACCAGTCGAGCAGCAGGGCAAAGCGATGGCCGTCGTCGGCGTGGGTCAGCCAATCGCCCTTTGCCTGGGTGTACCTCTGGGCGCCTGGCTCGGATCGATCCTCGAATGGCGCGGTGTCTTCTGGACGATGTCGGCCATCGCACTCGTCCTCCTGATCTGGATCCGTATCGCCGTGCCGAACGTACCGGGTCAGCCTCCCGAGTCACGGCGCCCTCTTCTCGAGGTCGTACGAACACCCGGACTGCGCCCGGTACTCTGCGTGATCTTCATCTGGCTTCTGGCGCACAACATCCTCTACACCTACATCGCACCCTTCGCCATCGAGACAGGCGTGGGCGCGGAGCGAGTGGGCTTGCTGCTCGCGATCTTCGGCGTCGCCTCGATCATCGGCGTCTGGCTCATCGGCGCGCGCATCGACGCGGCCCTGCGAAAGCTCACCATCGTAAGCCTCGCCGGATTCGCCATTGCCGCAATCATCCTCGCCTTCGCCACCGACTCCACAGTCCTCGCTTATGTCGGAACCGTACTGTGGGGCCTGACCTTCGGAGGCGCGCCAACACTGCTGCAGACCGCAACCGCAGACGTGGGAGGCGACGATGCTGACATCGCCCTCTCAATGCTTGTCACCGTGTTCAACTTGGCGGTCGCAGGTGGCGGGCTCATCGGCGGGGTTCTGCTCCAGCCGTTGGGCGTCACACAATTCCCAATCGTGCTCGCGGTCCTCGCCGTCGCCGGCCTCGCCATCGTATGGGCCAGCAAGAGCGGCTTCCGGCCCGGCCACCGTGGAACCCACATGAACGTCGAGACCGCCACCGACAGCGCCGAACACCAGGTGAACCAGCCGAGCACGTAGCGCTCGCACGCGCACGAGGAGGCGCCCGGCGCACAACTTTGTGGGCCTGCACCGCGGTGCAGGCCCACAAAGACACCGGGCACCCACAACCCCATCTCGTGCGTGATTCAGTCAGCTGCCGGCCGGTTCCCGGACCACTCTGAACACCCTTCGAACGAACAACGGAAGTTCCCTCTCAACGAAAGATCATCCGATGACGAACAGCACCTCCACTGACACACCAGCCTCCTCAGGACACCTCGGTCGCCGGGCCTTTCTCCTCGGGTCGGCAGGGACGGCCGCAGGTGCGGTAATGACGCTTAAGCCCGGATCCACCGATCGGGTGAGCTTCTGACGGCGCGTTAGAAACCGAGATGTCCTTCTGGTCAGGGAAAATAGTTATCGACGAAGACACTATTGAACTGATCGGAAGGACATCTCGTAGATGCAACTCTCTCATAGTTCGGCGGCGACGTCAGTGACTTTCGATGATCCGAATCTTGTGTCAGCAGCCGGCCTCGTCCCGGCCGTGCAGCTGGCTGCCGATGTCGGGTTGCGTGAACTGGCCGACAAGCAGCTGACGGTGCCCACCGACAAGGGCGCCAACGCCGGGTTGAAGGTCGCCTCCCTGGTGGCCGGGATGGTCGCCGGTGCCGACTCGATCGATGACATGGCCCTGCTCAGGCACGGCGGTACGGGCAAGGTCTTCACCGGCCGGTACGCCCCGTCGACGCTGGGCTCGTTCCTCCGGTCGTTCACCTTCGGCCACGTCCGCCAGCTCGACGCGGTCACCTCCCGGGTCCTGATCGGGCTGAGCTGTAAGGCTCCGCTGCTGGTCAAGGACCCCGGCGAGTACGTGTGCGTTGATGTCGATGACACGATCGTCGAGGTTCACGGCCACCAGAAGCAGGGCTGCGGCTATGGGTACACGCGGGCGCGCGGGCTCAACGTGCTGCTGGCCACCGCCACCACCAGCGGCTGCGCACCGGTGATCGTCGCCCAAAGGCTGCGGAAGGGCTCGGTCGGCTCCCCGCGCGGGGCCGGGCGGCTGATCAGCGAGGCGCTGGCCACCACCGGCCGCCTGGCCGGGATGGGCGGGGCGCGGAAGCTGGTGCGGGCCGATTCAGCATATTACGGGCATGCCGCCATCAACGCGGCCATCATCGGCGGGGCCGATGTCTCGGTCACCGTCCGGATGGACCCGGCCGTGAAGAAGGCCATCACAACCATCGACGCGGACGCCTGGCAGACCATCAAATACACCGACGCGATCTATGACGAGGACACCGAGCGCTGGATCTCATCGGCTGAGGTCGCCGAAGCCCCCTTCACTGCGTTCACCTCGAAGAAGAAAGCCCACCACATCCCCGGCCGGCTCGTCGTCCGTCGTATCCCGGAACTGAATCCGAAGGACGTCGAGCAGCCGACCTTGTTCGACACCCACCGGTTCCACGCGTTCTTCACCACCAGCGATCTGGACACCGTCGCCGCCGACAAAACCCATCGAGCTCATGCGGTGATCGAACAGGTCAACGCCGACCTCAAGGACAGCGCACTGGCCCACCTGCCGTCGGGAAAGTTCAACGCCAACGCCGCCTGGCTGGTGCTGGCCGCCATCGCGTTCAACCTCACCCGCGCCGCGGCCACGCTCGCTGGTGCCGAACTGGCAAAGACGACAACGGGCACGATCCGTCGCAAACTGATCAGCGTCCCGGCCCGGGTCGCGACCTCGGCCCGCCGCGTCACCCTCCACCTGCCCACGGACTGGCCGTGGGAGACTGCCTGGACGAACCCCTTCACCGCCGTAAACTCACCACCCCAGGCAGCAGCAGCCTGACCGACCAGCCAACACCGCCCCGACACGAAGACTCTGCAGTGGAACGCCCCGGGCAGCGAGGCCCGGCCATCACTCCTGCCCCCACACACAAAACCCACCCGAAATCAAATCAGGTGCTCATGCCAAAGCTCATCGGTGGATCGAGGTTAAGGCGCCCCCGAGCTTTGCTGAGACCAGCGGTGGAAAGACCACAAGCGGTAGTGTAATCAAGCCCTCCGACCCGCGCTACTTCGACCTGTCGATGGGCAACAACGTCCGCTTCGTCGCCAAGCCCGACTACGTGCACATGGTCAGCAGCGCCGAGGACGCCAAGAACGCAGTCCAGACGGCCGTGGACAACGGGAAGAAAGTGTCGATCCGCAGCGGCGGACATTGTTGGCTCATCGTAATTGAGAGTGTAGAACTGGTCTGAAGCCGCCGGACTCGAGCAGACATCTCGCGATGTAGTGCGTGAGGTTGCGGAACCCCAGTGCTGAGCCCCGTAGGTGTTCGAGCCTGCCATTGATCGCTTCAGTAGGCCCGTTCGACGTTCCCGGTCGGGTGAAGAACGCCAGGACATCAGCAGCTCGACGCTTCAGAGTCCGTCCTAACCNGCCTGCCCCCACACACAAAACCCACCCGAAATCAAATCAGGTGCTCATGCCAAAGCTCATCGGTGGATCGAGGCTTAAAGGACCTGCAACAAGGCCCGTGCTGATCCTTTTACACAGTTCGCCCTATACAGATTGCGCTGTCAGTCGTACAGCCGACTCTTGGTTCATCTAACGCCGAAGACTTCGACATTCGGCGACGGATGCGCCACGAGGCGTAGCCTGAGGGCATGACTATGGAGAAGCAGCTGGAAGGCAAGATCGTCATCGTCACCGGTGGAGCCGCCGGCATCGGAGGGGCCACGAGCCGTGAGCTCATCGCCCGCGGTGCCCGCGTCGTCGCCGTTGACATCAACGCCGAGGCCGGAGCGGCCCTGGCCTCCGAGTGCGGTGACGACGTCGTGTTCCTCGACGGTGATGTCATCGATCCCGAGGTGGCCGAACGCGCCGTGTCCACTGCGGTGGAGACCTTCGGTCGGCTCGACGGGCTGGTGAACAACGCGCACGCGTCCACGCAGAAGCCGTTCCTGCAGTTGGAGGAAGCTGACTGGGAGCTGTCGTTCAATACCGGTTTCCGCGCGACCCGGCAGTTCATGTTCGCCGCCCACGACGCACTCGCTGAGACCTCAGGCGCTGTGGTGAACTTCGCCTCCGGTTCTGCGATCTCCGGTCAGCCGACCCAGGCCGCCTACGCCTCGGCGAAGGAGGCGATTCGCGGGCTCACCCGCGTAGTCGCCAACGAATGGGCCTCTGAGGGCATTCGCGTCAACCTCGTCTCCCCGCTGGCCATGACCGAAGGCGTCGAGAAGTGGAAGAGTGCGCACCCGGAGATGTACGAACAGGTGCGCGCCGGTGTGCCGCTCGGCCGTTTCGGCGACCCGCGCAGCGATATCGCACCGGTGGTGGCGTTCCTGCTCTCTGACGACGCCGACTACATGTCCGGGCAGACGCTCATGGCCGACGGCGGCACCCAGAAGCTGTACTGACGCCACCGGCGGCACCGGACAGCTCAGTCAGCTGCCGCCTCGGAGACGATGCTGAGGACGGCCTCGCCGTAGCGGTCGAGTTTCGTCGCACCGACTCCGCTGACCTCGCTGAGGGCAGCGGAGTCGGTCGGCCGGGCTCGCACGATACCGGTCAGCGTCGCGTCGGAGAACACCACATACGGGGGCACACCCTGCTGTGAAGCCTGTGCTGTTCGCCAGGCGCGCAGGCTCTCGAACAGCTGCGCATCGGCACCGGTCAGCTCGGCTGCCGCCGTGGAACCGCGCCGCGCGCCGCCTGCCGTGGCCTGTGCGGTGCGGGTGCGCTGCACGTCCTCGCGCAGCAGCACGGTTTCTTCACCGCGCAGCACCGGACCGGCTGCCTCCGGGACGACGAGCACTCCGTAGTCGCCGACGGCCTGCAGCAGCCCGCGGGCCAGCAGCTGGCGGACGATCGAACGCCACACCGCCGGGGTGAGATCGGCGCCGATGCCCCACACGCTCAGCTCCGCATGCCGTGAAGCGGTCGAACGGTCACTGACCCGTCCGCGCAGCACGTCGATGATCTGTCCGGCCCCGAAGCGCTCCCCGCGCTGGCGGTCGAGGCGGATGACCGCTGACATGAGCTTCTGCACCGGCACGGTCGCATCCCAGGTGCGGGGCGGTTGCAGACACGTATCGCAGTTGCCGCAGGCCTCGGCGTCTTGGCCGAAGTAGCGCAGAATCTGCACCCGGCGGCAGTCGACCGTCTCGCACAGGGCGAGCATCGCCTCAAGGTGCTCGCGCTGACGCCGGCGGTGCGCCGCCGAACCTTCCGACTGGTCGATCATCCGGCCCAGCTGCACGACATCGCCGAGACCATAGGCCATCCACGCCGTCGACGGCAGCCCGTCACGACCGGCCCGGCCCGTCTCCTGGTAGTAGCCCTCCACAGATTTCGGCAGGTCGAGATGGGCGACAAAGCGCACATCGGGTTTGTCGATCCCCATTCCGAACGCGATCGTGGCAACCATGACGATGCCCTCCTCCCGGAGGAATCGGCGCTGATTCTCTGCCCGCTCCACCTCGCTCAGACCCGCATGATAGGGCAGTGCGGCGAAGCCCTCGCCGCGCAGGAACTCCGCTGTCTGCTCGACGCTGCGGCGGGACAGGCAGTAGACGATCCCGGCATCCCCGGCATGCTCGGAGCGCAGGAACTGCAGCAGCTGATTCCGCGCCCGGGACTTCGGTTCGATGCGGTACTGGATGTTGGGCCGGTCGAAGCTCGCAACGAAATGCCGGGCATCATCGAGCCGGAGCCGTTCGGTCAGCTCAGCGTGCGTGGCCTGCGTCGCGGTGGCCGTCAGCGCGATGCGCGGGATCCCGGGGAACCGGTCGGCCAGCACCGCCAAGCCCAGATAGTCGGTGCGGAAATCGTGGCCCCACTGCGAGACGCAGTGCGCCTCATCGATGGCGAACAGCGAGATCCGTGCACGCTCCAGCACTGCCAGTGTGCGCTCCTGAACGAGACGCTCAGGTGCCATATAGAGCAGGTCGAGTTCACCAGCGAGCAGCGCCGCCTCGACCTGCTGGACCTCCTCCCAGCTCAGCGTCGAGTTGAGGAAGGCTGCTGCAACACCGTTGGCGCGCAGCGCTGCGACCTGATCCTCCATGAGCGCGATGAGCGGTGAGATCACCAGCCCGGTGCCGTCGCGCACCAGTGCCGGCACCTGATAGCACAGCGACTTCCCACCACCGGTGGGCATGAGCACGACCGCATCGCCGCCGGCGCTGACATGCTCGACGATCTCCGCCTGATCCCCACGGAACGCGTCAAAACCGAAGACCCCTTCGAGGATCTCCTGGGCGCTGCGGGTGCTCACGGATCCGCTGGTGCGGGTGTCTGAATCGCTCACCTGTCCAACCTATCGCGGCCACCGTCAAGGCGCCCGGGCTTCAGCGGCACGCGGGCTGGGGACATCACCGCCGGATGCTGATGCCGGGTTCGGCGCGCGTGCAGCCGATGACCGGGTGACCGGGCAGCTCACCGACGACGAGCAGCCCGCCGGAGGTCTGCGCATCGGCGAGCATGAGCAGGTCCTCTTCGCTCACCCCGGCACCCACCTCGAATGTGCCGACCGACCGGGAGCCGTCGGCAGCAGGAGAACCGTCGAGCTCCGAGCGCACCCAGTCGAGGTTGCGCCGCGTCCCACCGGGCACAAAACCCTCGGCCAGACTGCGCACCGCGGCATCGAGCACCGGCACCGCGGCCATATCGATCTCCGCTCCGATGCCGGAAGCCCGGCACATCTTGTGCAGATGCCCGAGCAGCCCGAACCCGGTGACATCGGTCGCGGCGGTGACCCCGGCCTCGAGCGCGGCAGCCGAGGCCGCGGCATTGAGCGTCGTCATCGTCTCGATCGCCTCGTCGAACACCTCGCCAGTGGCCTTGTGCCGGTTGTTCAGCACACCCACGCCCAGCGGTTTCGTCAACGTGATCGGCAAACCCGCCTCGGCGGCGTCATTGCGCAGCAGCCGGGCCGGGTCCGCGGTCCCGGTGACGGCCATCCCGTAGACCGGTTCGGGTGCGGTGATCGAATGCCCGCCGATGACCGGGCAGCCGACCTCCCCGGCGACCGCCACCCCGCCGGCGAGCACCTCGCTCATGAGCTCCATCGGCAGCACCTCGCGCGGCCAGCCGATGAGGTTGATCGCCACGACAGGCACCCCGCCCATCGCGTAGATGTCCGAGAGCGCATTCGCCGCAGCGATCCGCCCCCAGTCATAGGCGGAGTCGACGACAGGCGTGAAGAAATCAGCTGTTGAGAGCACCGCCAGGCCCCCGCGCACCTGCACCGCAGCAGCGTCGTCGCCGTCATCGAGGCCGACGAGCACATCAGGACCGGTCTGCCCGGTGAGTGCGGCGAGCGCGTCTTCGAGCTCACCGGGAGGGATCTTGCACGCACAGCCGCCGCCGGCAGCCATGGACGTGAGTCGGGGTGAGGACCTGGGGTCAACCTTCTCAGCCATAAGCGCGAGTGTAGCCGGTGGTAGGTTGGAGCGCGGAGGCGTCCGGGTCCTGGTGGGCCCCCCGGTCTTCAAAACCGGTGAGACCGAGTACCTCGGTCTGGCGGGTTCGATTCCCGTCCGCCTCCGCCACTGGCTTCAGAGTCAAGGAGGATCGTGGAGGACCCGCGCCGCGCCATCCCGCGCACCGACCGCCTCATGGAGCATCCGCAGCTCGTCGCCGCCGCCCGCACGCTCGGGCGCAGCGTTGTGCTCGGGCTCGTACGCGCGGCCCAGGACCGTGCCCGCCGCGGGGAGATCCCCGCCGCCGAGGTCGTCGACGCCGTGCTCGTTGCCGCCGGCTCCCAGCGTGCCTCCTCCCTGACCCCGGTGCTCAACGCCACCGGCGTCATCATCCACACCAACCTCGGCCGCGCGCCGCTGTCACCGGCGGCACGTCAGGCGCTCGCCGATGCGGCCGGCTATGTCGATGTCGAACTCGATCTGCCCAGCGCGGCGCGCTCCCGCCGCGGCGCAGCTGCCCGGGCGGCGCTGCTGGAGCGCTGCCCGCAGGCCGAGGACGCCCTCATCGTCAACAACGGAGCTGCCGCGCTGCTGCTCGCGGCGACTGCCCTCGGCGGGGGACCGGCCGCCGGTGGAGGGTCCGCGCCCGCGACCACGAGCCACGGCGGGATCGTCATCTCCCGCGGGGAGTTCATCGAGATCGGTGCCGGCTTCCGGCTCTCCGACCTCATCACCGCTGCCGGCACGCAGCTGCGCGAAGTCGGCACCACGAATCGCACCCACCCAGAGGACTACGCCGCCGCCCTCGACGCTGGCGCCGGCTGCGTGCTCAAAGTCCACCCCTCGAACTTCGCGCTCACCGGCTTCACCGCCTCCGTCGAGACCGCCGCGCTCGCCGCACTGTGCCGTGAGCACTCCGTGCCCCTCGTCGTGGACGTCGGCTCCGGACTGCTGAGCGCCGATCCCGTCCTGCCGGACGAGCCGAGCATCGACGCAGCCCTGGCGGCGGGAGCCGATGCCGTCATCGCCTCCGGTGACAAACTCCTCGGCGGCCCGCAGGCCGGGCTGCTGCTCGGCACCTCTGAGACGATCGCCCGGCTCGCCCGTCACCCGCTGGCCCGCGCCGTCCGCGCCGACAAGCTCACCCTCGCCGCACTCGAAGCAACGCTGCGTGCCGGCACCAGCCCGGTGCATGCGATGCTGCACGCCGACCCTGCTGAGCTGCGCCGCCGCACCGAAGCCCTCGCCGCGCAGGTCGGCGGCACCGTCGTGGCACATGACGGCCGGGTAGGCGGCGGTGGCGGCACCGGCGTGCCGCTGCCGGGCTGGGCGCTCGCCCTGCCCGAGGACTTCGCCCCGGCCCTGCGCACCGGCGATCCGGCCGTCCTGCCGCGTGTGCATGACGGCAGCTGCCTCATCGACCTGCGCTGCATCCCCGCAGACCAGGACCCGGCACTCGCCGATGCCATCACGGCTGCCGGCGACCGCCTCGGGAACGGCGGATGAGCAGCTTCGTCATCGCCACCGCCGGGCACGTCGACCACGGCAAGTCGACGCTCGTGCGGGCGCTGACCGGAATCGAACCCGACCGGTGGGCTGAGGAGCGCGCACGCGGGCTGACGATCGACCTCGGCTTCGCGTGGACGACCCTGCCGTCGGGCCGTGAGGTCGCCTTCGTCGACGTGCCCGGCCACGAACGCTACGTCGGCAATATGCTCGCCGGCCTCGGACCCGTCCCCGTCGTCTGCTTCGTCATCGCCGCTGATGGGGGCTGGCAGGCGCAGTCGAGCGAGCACCGCGACGCGATCGCAGCCCTCGGCATCGCTCACGGTCTCGTCGTCATCACCCGCCGTGACCGTGCCCCGGATGCCGTGCCCGAGGTGGCGGCCCGGGTGCGTGCCGAACTGCGCGGCACCGGTCTGGCCGCCGCCCCGATCGTCGCCTGCTCCGGTGCCACCGGTGAGGGCCTTGATGAGGTGCGGGCCACCCTCGATGCGGTGCTCGCCGGACTGCCGGCACCGGATGCGCAGGCGCGGCTGCGGCTGTGGATCGACCGGGCGTTCACGATCTCCGGTTCCGGCACTGTTGTCACCGGCACTCTGGCCGGCGGGAGCGTGCGCACCGGCCAGCATCTTCGCCTCCTCGGGGCGCAGAGCGCGGAGGCGCGTGAGGTGACGGTCCGCGGCCTGCAGACCCGCGGCGACCAGGTCGAGGCGCTCGCCCCGGTGGCGCGGGCGGCGCTCAACCTGCGCGGCATCGCCGCCGATGAGCTGCACCGCGGGGATGCGCTCTTCAGCGGCGACTGGTGGATCACCGACACCGTCGATGTGCGGTGGGCTTCCGGCGGGGCGCTTGATGAGGGCAGCGAGCACATCACCGTCCACATCGGCACTGCTGCGATCGGGGCCAGGCTGCGGCCCTTCGACGCCGATCATGCGCGGCTGCAGCTCAGTCGGCCGCTGCCCCTGCAGCTCGGCGATCGAATGGTGCTGCGCGACTCCGGGGCGAAGATGGTGGTTGCCGGCGTGCAGGTCCTCGACGTCGATCCGCCGCCGCTCACCCGCCGCGGGGCCGGGCGTCGGCGGGCCGATGCGCTGGCCGAACTGCCGGCTGGCGGTTCGGTGGCAGCAGAGGTCGCCCGCCGCCAGGCGGTGCGGGCCGAAACGCTGCGGCGCTTCGGCTTCGACGCCCGTGACCTGGCAGGCGAAGGGCTGCCGGCTGGTGTCGTGGCGATCGGTGAGTGGCTCGCCGCCGCCGAGGCGGTGCGCACCTGGGCGGCCCGCCTGCGCCAGCTGCTCGCCGCCCACCTCAAGGCCGATGTGCTCTCACCGGGGCTCAGCCGCAGGGCTGCCGCGCATGCTCTCAGGCTGCCGCATCCGGATCTGCTCGATGCCGTCATCCAAGCCGCGAGGCTCCAGCAGCGGGACGGGCTCATCCGCCCGCAGCAGCAGCGCGCGGATCTGGGCCGGGCAGAGAAGGGCATCCAGGCGCTGGAGAAGCAGCTGGCAGCCAGCCCCTTCAGTGCCCCGGAAGCCGATGATCTGGCTCGGCTCAACCTGGGTGCGCGGGAGCTCGCGGCAGCCGAACGGGTCGGTCGGCTTCTGCGCATCGCCGAGGGCGTGGTGCTGCTGCCGAGTGCACCGGCGCAGGCGATGCGCGTGCTCGCGGTCCTCGATCAGCCCTTCACCGCCAGCCAGGCCCGGCAGGCGCTCGGCACCACCCGCCGGATAGCGATCCCGCTGCTGGAGCACCTCGACTCCCGCGGCTGGACCCGCCGCCTCGACGGGAACCTGCGCGAAGTCGTGCGCTGAGGCGGCAGTCGCCGTCCCTGCGGGGGAGCCCGCCTCTCAGCTGTCTATGACGCCCGTTGCACCCAGAGCCGAGATATCCTCGCTGCTCATGCCGAGTGTGGAGGCGAGCACGTCGGTGGTGTCCTCGCCGATCTGCGGGGCCGGCTCGGCTGGCAACACCGGGGAGGAGCCGAAGCGCAGCGGGTTGCGCGGGGCGAGCACCTTGCCGACGCCCGGCTGATCGATCTCATCGAAGAGAGGGTTTTCAAGCGAACACAGGGGGTCGCTGTGCACGAGCTCCTCGAAGGTCTGGAACCGGCCATTGAGCACACCGGCACTCGACAGCGCAGTCGCCGCCTCGTCTGCGGTGTGGGCAGCGAACCACGGCCGCAGCACCGCGTCGATAGCATCACGGGCAGCGAACCGCCCGCCCTCGGTGGTCAGGTCGACGTCGAGCATCGGCCCGATCATCGCAAGTTTATCGGCCAGCCCGGTCACCTCGCCGAGGGAGCGCCAGTGGCGGTTCGAGATGACTGCGACCATGAGCTCACGGCCGTCGCTGGTGACGAAGGACTGCCCGTAGGCGCCGTAGAGCCCATTGCCCAGGGGGCCGCGCGTCGATCCCGTAGCCTGCACCTCGGCGATGTAGCCGAGGTTGCCGACCGTGGCCAGCATGGTATCGGACAGCGCCACGGTGATTTCCTGGCCCTGACCCGAGGCCCGGCGCACGAGCTCGGCGCTGAGGATCCCGTTGGCGACGTAGAGACCGGCGATGACATCCCAGGCGGGGACGACATTGTTGACCGGGCGCTCATCTTGCCCGGTGACGATGGGGAATCCGCTGGCGGCATTGACGGTGTAGTCGATCTCTGGGGACCCGTCATGTGAGCCGGTCAGGCGCAGCATGACGAGATCGGGCCGGTCGGCGACGAGCCGTTCGTAGCTCAGCCAGCCGCGCGCCGGCAAGTTCGTCACCACGGTGCCGGCCTTCGCGATGAGGGAGACGGCGACGCATCGGCCCTCATCACCGCGCAGATCGAGGGTGACCGAGCGCTTTCCCTTGTTCAGGCTGGCCCAGTAGATGCTCGTGCCGTCGTCGCTGATCGGCCAGCGGTTCGCGTCGATATTGCCGCCCAGCGGGTCGATGCGGATGACCTCGGCACCGAGCTGGGCCAGCGTCATCCCGGCCAGCGGTGCGGCTATGAACGCCGAGATCTCGACGACGGTCAGCCCGGCCAGCGGAGCTTCTGCTGCGGATGTGTCGGACATGGTACCTCCAGTGGTGGCGGGGTCAGGCCGCCACCGAGGCGGTGGTGACGACGGCCTGCATCACGACGGTGTCTGCGGGCCCGATGGCGGCGAGCTCATGGGTGTGCGCGTCGGTGCGGCGGCCGAGCAGGTGAACCTGCTCAGAGGCGAAGAGGGGAGACCGGACGGTGAATTCATACGCGGTGACTGCCTCGGATGGGTGGGCGTCCAGGAAGGCGCGCAGCAGCAGTGAGGCGATGAGCGGGCCGTGGACGACGAGGCCGGGGTAGCCTTCGACGGTCGTGGTGTACGGGTGGTCGTAGTGGATGCGGTGGGAGTTGAAGGTCAGCGCAGAGTAGCGGAACAGCATGACCGGCCCGGGCCGGACGCTGCGCGACAACTCCCATCCAGCTGGCGCCTCGGTGTCGGGCCGCGGCGGGGCTGCAGCGCTGGGCGTCGAGCCTGCGTGCTCGCCGGCTGGTGCGGGGGCGTCGCGGTAGACGATCGTGTGGCGGTCGGTCAGCGCCGGCACCCCGTCGGCGCTGATCTCATGGCGCAGCCGGACGAAGACGAGTGCACCGCTGCGCCCGGACTTCTCGGTGATCGACTCGATCGTGGTCTTCCGGTTCAGCTTCTGCCCGGGTCGGATCGGACCGTGGAACTGCAGCGAGCTGCCTGCCCACATACGCCGGGATCCGGGCACCGGCGGCATGAATCCGCCGAGCGCCGGATGGCCGTCCGTGCCGGTGTCGGCAAGCGCGACGTCCTCGCTGAACTGCAGCCAGTGCCCGAGCGGAAACAGCGGCTCATCGGGTTCGGCGCTCAGCTGTTGGCCTGATGCGGCTTCAGCGAGTAGGGTGGCCAGCCGGTCGGCCTTCTCCTGCGAGGCTACATCGGTGGCTTCCTGAGCGCGGCCGACCCAGGCGATGTATTGATCTGTTGTTGCGACGGCGCATGAGTGCGCTGGTGTTCTATTCAAGGGCGGAATCCCCCTCTGATTGTGGTCGGATGAAGAGCCGGGGCTGGTTTGGCATCGAGACGGTGAGCAGTTAGCGGCCGAGGAGGTCGTCGGAGATGATGCGCATCTGGATCTCCGATGAGCCTTCGAAGATCTTCGTCAGGCGGGCGTCGCGCCAGTGGCGTTCGACCCGGAAGTCCTTGGTGTAGCCGGCGCCGCCGTGGATCTGCAGCGCCTGCGAGGTCACCCGCTCGCTCATTTCGGCGGCCATGTACTTGGCCATGGCTGCTTCGGTCGAACAACGCTGACCGGTGTCGATCGCCGTGCACACGCTGTACATGAGTGCGCGGCCCGCCTCGATCTGCGCAGCCATATCGGCGATCGAGAACCGCAGGTGCTGGAAGTCCGCAAGCGGGTGGCCGAACTGCTCACGCTGATGCATATAGTAGATCGCGTCATCGAGGGCGGCCTGTGCCAGGCCGATCGAACGGGCGGCCGTGTGGACGCGGCCGACCTCGAGCCCGGAGACCGCCTGGTAAAATCCGCGGCCCTCCTCGCCGAGCAGCGCATCGGCTGGCAGCCGGAAGTCATCAAAGTTCAGATCCCAGGTCTTCCAGCCGAAGTAGCCGATCTTTCGTGCTGGCGTGCCGGACATGCCGGCGGGAAACGAGCCGCGCTCCTTTTCGATGAGGAATGCCGAGATCCCACGGTGGCGTTTGCTCGGGTCCGGGTCGGTGCTGGTGCGGGCGAAGAGGATGATGTAGTCGGCCTGGTCGGCGTAGGTACACCACATCTTGGTGCCGTTGACGATCCAGTCGCCGTCGGTGCTACGCTCGGCGCGGCAGCGGATGTTGGCGACATCGGATCCGGCTTCGGCTTCGGACAGTGCGAAGGCCCCGAGGCGCTCACCCCGGGCGACCTGCGGCAGCAGGCGAGCCTCCTGCTCGGGTGAGAAGCCGCCGCCCATCCCGTTGCCGCGAGCGAGCAGCCCGCTGACCGACATCCAGGCACGCGCCAGTTCCTCGGCGACGAGGCAGTACTCGAACACACCCAGGCCCAGGCCGCCGTACTCCTCGGGGATGAGGATGCCGAAGAAGCCCATCTCGCCCATCTGCTCGATGAGCTCCGGTGGGAACTCGCCTTCGACCGGGTCGAGCTCATCGGCGATCGGCAGGACGACCTCCTGCGAGAACTGCCGGGCGAGCTGCTGCAGCTCGATGCGCTCCTCGGTCATGAGTGTGGGAGCGTCGGCCCGCGGCTGCGGCTTGTGTGTCATGTATTCTCGTCTCTCTTCGACGTGTGACTCAGATGGGTTTCAGATGGCGTTGCGGTGGATGAGCTGCCGGGCGATGACGTCGAGCTGGATCTCGTTGGTGCCCTCACCGACGATCATGAGCGGGGCGTCGCGGTAGTAGCGTTCGACGTTGTACTCGGTTGAGTAGCCGTAGCCGCCGTGTACGCGGATCGCATCGAGTGTCACTTCGGCGGCCATTTCGGATGCGAAGTGCTTGGCCATCCCGGCTTCCATGTCGACTCGCTTGCCGGAGTCGTAGGTACGGGCGGCATGCAGGACTAGCTGGCGGGCCGCCTCCAACTTGGTGGCCATCGATGCCAGCCGGTGGCCGACAGCCTGGTGCTTCCAGATCGGCTTGCCCATCGACTCCCGCTCCTGTGCATAGCGCACCGCGTCATCGAGGGCTGCTTGGGCAACACCGAGCGACCGGGCGGCGACCTGGATGCGGCCGATCTCCAGGCCCTTCATCATCTGCTTGAAGCCCACACTCTCGGTGGTTCCCAGCAGCTGGGAGCGCGGCTGGCGTAGACCGTCGAAGACGAGCTCACAGGTCTCGACTCCCTTGTAGCCGAGTTTCGGGAGGTCCTTCGAGATGCTGAAGCCCTCGCCTTTCTCGACGAGGATGATGGAGATTCCGTGGTGGCGCGGTTCGGCATCCGGGTCGGTCTTGCACAGCAGTGCGATGAGGTCAGCACGGCGGGCGTTGGTGATCCACATTTTCGAGCCAGTGATGACGTATTCGTCGCCGTCGGTGATTGCCTCCGTGCGCATCGCCTGCAGGTCGGAGCCACCGCCGGGTTCGGTCAGCGCCATCGTCGCGCGCAACTCACCGGTGGCCATGCGCGGCAAGTAGGCGTCCTTCTGCTCGGGTGTGCCGAATTCGGAGATGAGTTTGGCGACGACAGTGTGCCCGCCCATCGCCCCGGCCAGCGACATCCAACCGCGGGCAAGCTCCTCGGTGATGAGGGCATATGCCTCAGTCGACACGCGTCCAGGGCCCCAAGGTTCGTCGATGGCCAGGCCGAAGATGCCCAACTGCTTCATCGTCTCGATCCACGCTTCGGGATACTCGTCGGCGTGCTCGACTGCATTGACGCGGGGACGCACGGTGCCGTCGATGAATCCGGCGACTGTGTCGACCATCGTCTGCTCTTCTTCGCTCAGGGCGATTGTGAACACCTCATCCTATTCTCAAATTTCGGATCGTGGGTCCGGCCGGCGCTGTCCGGGCCAGCCCAGTGCGGCTTCGGTTGGTCAGTCCTCAAAAACGATGATCTGTCGGACCGCCTCGCCATCTGCGAGCTTGTCGAGCGCGAGGTTGATGTCCTCCAGTCCGATCGTCGAGGTGATGAGTTCCTCGACCGGCAGGCCCTCCTCGCGCCACAGCCGTTCGTAGACCGGGATGTCCTCTGCAGGAACCGCCGATCCAAGGTAAGAGCCGATGACGGTGCGCGCTTCTGCGGTGAGAGTTAGGGGCGTGATACATGACTGCGCGTCCGGGGCCGGCAGGCCGACGGTCACGGTGCGGCCGCCGACGCCGGTGGCGGCGAATGCTGTTTCGAAAGCCCTCGGATGCCCGGCGGCTTCGACGACGATCGGTGCCTTGATGCCCTGTTCTGCGACCTGTTCGGGCGTGTATGCCTCATCTGCGCCGAGCTCGAGTGCGCGCTTGAGCTTCGACTCATTGGCATCGACGCCGATGACCTTGCCCTTGCGCAAGGAGATCGCTGTGATGAGGGCGGCCATTCCGACTCCGCCGAGGCCGACGACTATGACGTCGTCGCCGTCTTCTGGAGTGCCGGCATTGATGACGGCACCGCCGCCGGTGAGAACAGCGCACCCGAGCACGGCGGCGATCGCCGGCGGCACGTCGTCGCCGACTGGCACCACCGATGACCGGTGCAACACGGCATGGGTGGCGAAGCCTGAGACGCCGACGTGGTGGAAAATCTCTGAGCCGTCCTCCGTCAGGCGCATGTGCCCGCCGACAAGGGTGGCCTCGTTGTTGACCTTCGAACCGGGGATGCAGGGCAGTTTACCGTTCGTGCGGCAGTTCGCGCACTCGCCGCAGCGCGGCAGGAACACAGTGGAGACCTGCTGGCCCACTGCCAGGTCGGTGACCTTCTCGCCGACTTTCTCGATGACTCCGGACGCCTCGTGGCCGAGTAGCATCGGAGTCGGGCGTGGCCGGTTGCCGTCGACAACCGAGAGGTCCGAGTGGCACAGGCCGGCAGCCCGCACCTTGATGAGCACCTCGTCCGGACCGGGGTCGGCGAGATCGAGTTCGGTGATGCGCAGCGGCTTGGACTCGGCGTACGGACGTGATGCGGTGCCCACGGAATCGAGGACGGCGCCGGTGATCTTCATGGTGGTGATGCCCCTTTCGGCAGGTGGAGACAGGCGGTGGTGCGATTGGCAAACGACGCTGGGCCGCGGTGGCTCGGCGTTTCAGATCACGAATCTGGGTCGTCAATGATGAGACCGGCCCGGGTGACTTCACGATCAGCCGCCTTCTGTAAGGCGGTGGCCGCCTCGTCAAGGGAGAATTCGGCGTCGACGAGTTCTTCCCAGGGAAATTGTGGCGTGTCGGCGACGAATTGGATCGCCTTGCCGAGAACCGCCTGCGGATAACGGATGGCTGCGCGAACCTGTACTCCGGTGCGGGTGAAGAGTCCTGGATCGAACTCGGTGTACTTGTGGGGTGTGATGTTGCCGATCTCAATCATGATCCCGCCATTGCGAGTGGCTTGCACCGAGTCGGAGAAAGCCTGTGGCACTCCGGTGAGATCGATGACGACGTCGGCACCACCGCTGGTGCAGTCCTTGAGAAGCTCTACACGACTAGCCGAATCATCCGCCTCGCTGAGGTCGACCGCATGGTGAGCGCCGAACTCTGTCGCTTTTGCCAGACGCGAAGGTGCCATCTCTGCGATGAACACCTCGGCGCCCATCGCCGACGCTATAGCCGATGCGCAGACTCCCAAGCCCCCGGCGCCGAGGATGACGACTTTGTCACCGTAGCTGACCTCGCCCAGCAGGCAACCGTAATAGACCTGAGAGAGTGCGCAGTTGACGCTCGAAGCTGAGCGGCTCGAAACCTCATCTGGAACTTTGAAGACGCCGAAATTCGGGCCGACAACGTAGTGCGTTCCCCACGTGCCATGGAAGTGGGGTGCCTGCGAAGCCTGTGTCGACCAGCCTGCGTACGCGTTTCGGCAGATGTTTGGGTGCCCATTGTTGCACTCTGGACAGCGTCGGCAGGCCTGAAAGTAGGTGGCGACGACGCGATCGCCCACGCGTAGTGGTTGCCCGCCGAAATCGCTGTCGGCACCTTCACCGAGGGAATGGACTCGACCGACCCCCTCATGCCCCATGACGCAGCCTGCGCGCACGAGAGGGTGGCCCCCGTTGAGGATGTGCACATCTGAGCCGCACACATTTGCGCGGATCATTGAGAGGACCATCCCTCCGGCAGGGGGTTCGGGTACGGGGTTTTCCACGCGTCCCAGCCGACCGATCGCATCCAGGGTGAGGCTGATCCCGATGTCTGGTGTATTCATGAGTGCCCTTCAGGCTCGAGTGGAGCATGCGCTCGCCAAGTGAAATATATTGTGAGTATGCACGATGGCGCATGGGCGGGTCAATGGCCTGAAGCGAGAAGATATTGAGAAATCAGGGATCAGCAGCGTTGAGTGAGCATCATTCTTCCAATTTCGCGGAGCCTATTGACATCCTCTCAATGCAAAATATATTTGAACTACGGCTTTGGCGGCTCTTCGGACATCCGGTGGGGGTCATGGGGTGAGTCCGCCGGCGGCGAGGAGCATGCGGAGGCGGTAGTTGTGCTGGTTGCGGTAGCCGCGGGCGAGGCGGC